>NZ_JAMPTM010000070.1 GCF_025403375.1 Frankia gtarii | reverse complement strand
ATCCCGGTGATGATGCCCGCCCCCGGCACCGGGTCGTCGTAGAGCCCGTTCGCGGCGAGCGGGGAGAGTTCCAGGAAGGGACTGCCACGGTCGAGCAGCCCGTCGACGCGGTCCCGGGGCAGCAGCTTGCCGCGGGCGACGTGCCGCGCCCTGGCCGGCTCCGAACCGCCGACGGCCGCGACGGCCAGTCGCTCCTGCAGATCGGTCACGGCGTGCCAGTGCCCCTCGGCGTTGCGCCGGGCCTGCTCGCCGGTGGCATCAACCCGGCTGGTCAGGACCGGCATCGCCGAGGCTCGACGCACCTCGGCGGACCGCTGCCCGGCGATGGAACCGGAACGCACCGCCGTCACAATCACTCCCCACAAAGGTGAACACGACATTGCCGAATGTGGCGTTCACCCAGGTCGGTGCACACCAACCCGAGACGCCCGCGGCCGCAGCGGAACGTGCTCGCACATACAGACACGCCCCCTGTCGCAGCCGGACCCGCCGATACCGCTCTACCCACTATCGAGCTGAAATGCACAGGTTGTCCCCACTGCGGCTCACCTTATCGGCGACAGCCCGATTCGGCGATCGCTCGGTACGATTCGGCCCATCGGACGCCGGGATCTGCGGCGCCCATCGTGAAGGACGCTCACCGGCACACTAACGTTGCCTGCCGTGGCCGCACTGCTCCTCCAGGCGTCGGGCGCGGGGTCCGGGCCGCCCGGGCGCACCCGGGCGGCCCTCACCTCACAGGTACAGGCCGTGGCGGGTGTCGGCGCCGCTGGGGCGGGGCAGCCCGCGGCCGTCGCGTAGGGCGAACAGCTCCGCGAGGGTCATCGTCGAACCGACCCCGTCGGCGGAGCCGAGCCAGGACACGGCCTCGGCATGAGGCAGGGCGCCCACCTCGATCTGCGCCAGGCAGCGGCCCGGCCGGACGACAGCGGGATGCAGCCGGAACAGGTCCTCGTTCGTGGTCAGTGCGACGAGCACCTCCCGGCCCTGGCCGACGAGCCCGTCGGTGAGGTTGAGCAACCGCGACAGCTGCTGCCCGGTGGAGCCGCGGCCGTCCCCGCGGATCAGCTCGTCGCAGTCCTCGATCACCAGCAGCCGCCAGCGACGGACACCGGGCTGACCCATCCGGTCGCCCTCGCCACCGCCGGACCCGCCGGAGCTGTCAGAACCGCCGGAGCTGTCAGAGCCGCCGGAGTCACCAAAACTGTCGTCGGAGTCACCGAAGCTGTCGTCGGAGTCACCGGAATCGCTGTCGGGGTCCCCGTCGTCGTCGAAGCCGATCGCGACCTCCATCAAATACGCCGGGTCGGCGAACAGCGACTCCGGGTCGAGCACGCAGTCGACCTGGCACCAGGAACGCCACTCGTTGGCGAGCGCGCGCAGCACCGTCGTCTTCCCCGTCCCGGCCGGGCCGTGCAGCAGGACCAGCCGGCCCACCACATTGTCGCGGCGGATCGCCATCAGCTTGTCGAGGGAGTCCCGCGCCGCCGAGGCGTAGTTGCCGCGGATCGACGACCACCTCGTCGTCGCGGTCCGCCGGCTGGTCCGGATCGGCCCGCGCTGGCCGGACAGATACCAGAAACCCATGCTGACGGAGCTGTCCGAGCCGGTCTCGGCCACGGACGAGCGCAGCACGTCCTCGAGCACGCCGCGGGCGAGCTGCTCGCTGACTGCGGTCACGGTGACCTCGCCGCCACCACCGCGCCAGCGCACGGACCGCACCGTCCAACCTTCTCCCACCGCAAGGCGGGAATCGCGTGACTCTTCAACAACGGAGCGCAACACTCGCGCTCCGGATGGCAACAGGGTCGCTCCGGGGCGGAGCCGATCCACTCGCGCACTGCGAGCCCACGGCTGTTCACCGGTCGTGAAGGGAGCGAGCGCGAGCGCGTCGACGACGTCATAGGGGGTGTCCGAGTCGTCGAGGCCGACGACAAACGGGAGCTTCATCCCCCCGCTCAGCGACTCGGAGACCGTCCAGGACTTGGGCAGCGACGCTTTCTGACTGGGAACCGACACATCCTCGATGGTCCCGGACTCGCAGGGGTTCGACCATCCCGTTACGCGATTTAGGCCGGTACGTCACGCCATTCGGGGGACGTTACCCGCCGCGGGCGGTGTCAGCAGGCCATCGGCGACCTCCATCGGGGCGCATCCGAGCAGGTTGCGAGGTCGGCAGGCGCGAACACCGACTTCGCGGCGGCATGGTCGGCGCGCCTACCCGCCGTCATGCCTTGCCCACTACAAGCTCCAGAATGGAGGTGGTCGGCGATGCTGGGTAAGCGAGGCAGCCACAGACGGCGACGTGGCGTCACACGGATCGGCGAGCTCGGCCGGATCCGCCTCCGACGTGGCGACACCGAGGCATCGACCGACCCTGACCTGGACGTCCCGGAGGCCACGGACGTCCTGGACACCCCGGATGCCCCGGACGTCACGGATGTCACGGATGTCACGGGACCCTACGATGTTGCCGCGCGGCCCGACGACGGCCGGCAGCGGGCGGACTTCGGCGCGCTGCTGATCCCGCGGGTCGCTGGCACCTGGATCCGGCTGTCCCTCGACGGGCCGGTGCGGGCGCTGGTCGCGACCGACGGCTCCTCCGCCCTGGAGCTGTCCGCGCTGGCCGCTCCTCGTGGGCAGCAGCTGTGGGCCGCTATCCGCGCGGACCTGCTCGCAGCGACAGCTCCGGACGACCCCGATGCCTGCCGGCCCGGCCCGCGCGGGCCCGAGCTGCACCTGCCGATCGACGTCGGGTCCGGCCCGGTACCCGCCCGGATTGTCGGCATCGACGGGCCGCGGTGGTTCCTCTGCGCGGTCTTCACCGGGCCGGCGGCCACCGATCCGGCGGCGGCGCCCGCGCTCGACGAGCTTCTCGCCGCGACGGTCGTGGTGCGGGGAGACACGCCGATGCCCGTCCGCGAGCCGATCCCGCTGACCACGCCCGACAGCAGGGGCAAGCGCATCATCGAGGTCCCGGCCCAGCGAGCGGCTCCCGAGATCATGACCCTGGGTCTGGCGCGGCCGCGCGCCTGAGGTTCAGGGCGATCCGGATGCCGCGGGCGGCCACCGCTCGGCGCGATCCGGGGATACCGCCCCGGCCGGACTGCTAGCGTGGCCGGTTGTGTCGAGCACCCCGCGGCGGCCCGCCGGCACCGCGGGCGGCGCCCCCAAGCCCACCACCGCAACCGCAACCGACATCGCAACCGACATCGCCGCCCGTTCCGCCGCGGCGGACGGTCGCGCTGCCCGAGCCTGCGAGCACGGATGACCGTGCACTTCATCGGCGCGGGCCCCGGCGCCGCCGATCTCATCACCGTGCGTGGGCGGGATCTGGTCGCATCCTGCCCGGTCTGTCTGTACGCCGGCAGCCTCGTCCCCGCCGAGCTGCTGTCCCACTGCCCGCCCGGCGCGCGGCTCGTCGACACAGCCCGGATGACCCTCGACGCGATCACAGCCGAGCTGTGCGCCGCCGACGCCGCCGGTCACGACGTCGCCCGCCTGCACTCCGGCGACCCGTCCCTGTACAGCGCGCTGGCCGAGCAGATGCGCCGGCTGGACGCGGCGGGCGTCCCCTACGACGTGACCCCCGGGGTGCCCGCGTTCGCCGCCGCCGCCGCGTCACTGCGCCGGGAGCTGACGGTTCCCGGCGTCGCCCAGAGCGTCGTGCTGACCCGCACGGCCGTGCTGTCCAGCCCGATGCCCCCCGGTGAGGACCTGGCCACCCTCGGCCGGTCCCGGGCGACACTCGTGCTGCACCTGGCCGTGCACCGCATCGAGACGCTGGTCGAGGAGCTCGTGCCCAGCTACGGACCGGACTGTCCGGCGGCCGTGGTGGCGTGGGCGAGCCGGCCGGACGAGGTGGTGCTGCGCGGCACGCTCGCCGACATCGCCGCCCAGTCCCGAGCCGCCGGCCTCACGAAGACCGCCGTGATCATCGTCGGCCGGGCGCTGGCCGCGGCGGGTTTCCGCGACAGCTTCCTGTACTCGCCGCAGCGCTTCGCCCCCGACGGCTGCCAGCCCGCACCCGCCACGGGCTGGTCCTCGGTGCCCGGGGACTCGCTGTCCGAGGACTCGCTGTCCGGCGGGTCGGCGCCGGGGAACCTGGACCCGGCCGGGCCGCGATGACCGTCCCAGCGCGGCCAGCACCGCGGCGGGTGCTGCTGCTGGGCGGCACCGGTGAGGGCCGTCGGCTGGCCGTCACCCTGGCCGCCGAGGCGGGTCTCGACATCGTCTACTCGCTCGCCGGCCGGGTGCGCGACCCGCAGGTGCCGCCCTCCTGCCGGGTGAGGATCGGCGGTTTCGGCGGCCCAGCCGGCCTCGCCGACCACCTGCGCGCCGAACGGATCGACGCGATGGTCGACGCCACCCATCCCTTCGCCGCCCGGATGAGCGCCGCCGCCGCGGCGGCCGCGGCGGCCACCGGCGTCCCGCTGCTGATCCTGAACCGCCCCGGCTGGCATGAGCGGCCCGGGGACGACTGGCGCCGAGTCCCGTCGCTGCCAGCCGCCGCGGACCTGGTCGACCGGTTCACACCGGCCAGGCCGGACGGGAATGACGGCGAGCCCGGGCAGGCGCCGCGGGTGTTCCTGACCACCGGGCGTACCGACCTCGCGCTGTTCGCCGATCAGCACCGGCCCTGGTTCCTCGCCCGCTGCGTCGACCCGCCCACCGGCACGCTGCCGCCGCGGCTGACGGTCATCCTCGACCGCGGGCCGTTCGACGTGGCCGGGGAGACGGAGCTGCTGCGCCGCCACGCAATCGACGCCGTCGTGACCAAGGACAGCGGCGGCACGATGACCGCGGCCAAGCTCACCGCCGCCCGTGACCTCGGCCTGCCGGTCATCATGGTCGACCGCCCGTCGACGCCTCCCGGTGTTCCCCTGGTGACCGGCGTCGAGGCGGCGGCCCACTGGCTGACCGCCCTGCCCACCGAGCCGACGAACGGGTTCGCCGCCCTTCTGGAATCCTCATAACCGTTTGTCGATATCGCCCCGGTCGAGGATCAGGTGACGGTCCATCCGGGGAACCACATGCGGGCGCGCCAGGAATCCTGGGAGATCAGCTGGGCGGCGAGGATCGGATAGAAGTAGGCGAACATCAGCACAACGGCAATCAGATAGGCCCCGCACGACAGTGCTCCGATCAGGCGGCGGATGTCGGAGGCGTCACGGGGGCCGAGCACGAGGCCGGCGGACGCGGTGATCCCGAGGATCAGGAACGGCAACAGCGGCAGGGCGTAGAAGAAGAACATCGTCCGGTCGGGGAACGCAAGCCACGGCAGGAACGAGGAACCGAAGCCGACGAGCACCAGGGCGGCCCGCCAGTCCCGGCGGCTTACCCACAGCGCGAGCATGGCGGCCAGCGCGGCGGTGCCGGCCCACCAGATCGCCGGATTACCCAGGGCCAGGACCTCGCGGGTGCAGCCGCCGACGGCGCGGCAGCCCTGCTCGCCGAATTTCGGGCTGTCGTAGTCGTAGACGACGGGTCTGGCGAGGACAAGCCAGCTCAGGGGGGTGGACTGCGCCACGTGGTATGCGTCGAGCTGTTCGTGGAATCTGAGGATGGCCTGCTGGTAGTCCCACCAGCCCTGCCAGGCGGCGAGGAACCCGTCGCCGTGCACGTGCCGGTCATAACCGCCGTCGGTGACGAACCAGCCGGTCCACGTGGCCAGGAACGTCACGATCGGCAGCAGAACGTAGCAGCCGGACCAGGCCGGCAGGTCGCGGCGTAGTGCACCGCGTACCGGCTGGCGGGCGCCTGCAGTGCGCCGGGCGCCGACATCCCAGGCCAGGGCCAGCGCGGCGAAACCGATCAGCGTGTAGATCGCGCTCCACTTCACGCCCATGGACGCTCCGAGGCACAGGCCGGCGGCGATCCGCCAGGGCCGCGGCCCGACCCTCGGCCCGTAGCGGACGAGACCGTCGGTCGCCTCGGGCATGGTCGGACGCGACGCGGCCGGTGGACCGCCGGGCTGCGGGCCCGCGGCGGCGACCCGGGCGGCGAGTCCGGCCCGGCCGTGATCACGGTCGAGGACCAGGCAGGCCAGCGCCAGCACGATCCCGGCCATGAGGAAGATGTCGAGGATGCCGATCCGGCTCTGGACGAATTCCAATCCGTCCAAGGTCAGCAGCAGGCCCGCGAAGCAGCCGAGCACGGTGGACCGGAACATCCGCCTGGCGGTGCGGGTGAGTACCAGCACCGCCAGGGTGCCGAACAGCGCCGAGGCGAACCGCCACCCGAGCTCGGGATTGCCGTGCACGACGCCGGCGCAGTCGATGTAGCCGAAGGCCTTCTCGGAGGCGGCGATGAACCACTTGCCGAGCGGCGGATGGACCACGAAGGCCGGGCCGGTGCAGGTATTGCCGTTCACCTCGTAGCCCGCGGTCATCAGACCCCAGGCGTCCCTGACGTAGTAGACCTCGTCGAACTTCATGCCCTTCGGCTCGGTCAACTGCCAGAACCGCAGGATGCCCGCGGCCACGGTGACCGCGAACGCGGCCACCCAGCCGAACACCCGGTCACCGGGCATCGGCGGGCACAGCCGCACCCGCAGCACATCGGCGGAGTCGACGGAACCAGACGGACGCCGCCGGTTCGAACCGACCTGGTCGATTCCGGACCCGACGGAATCAGCGGCGCTCACTGCCATCACGTGGGCAGCCTAAGTAAGTCCTTGTTCAGACCGTCGGGCGGCGGTGTTCATCTCGGCCCACAAGCCCCGGACCGCCGCCGATCGCGGTACGCGCCGCCGCCTCAGGGCGCCGGGTAGCGGCGTGGGGTGAAGACGAGGTCGCGGCCGGTGCCGCGGTGGACGATGCGCGTGGTCGAGGAGCCGACGAGCAGCAGGCAGCGCATGTCGACGCCGACCGGGTCGAGGGCGCCGAGGGTCGTGACGGTGACGGTCTCGGTGGGGCCGCCGACGTCACGCCCGATCACCACCGGGGTGTCCGGCGCGCGGTGCTCCAGCAGCGCCGCGCGGGCCCGCTCGAGCTGCTCGCGCCGCGTCCGCGACGCCGGGTTGTAGATCGCCAGGACGAGGTCGGCCGCCGCGGCGGCGCGCAGCCGCCGCTCGATGACCTCCCACGGCTTGAGCCGGTCGGACAGCGACAGCACACAGAAGTCGTGGCCGAGCGGCGCCCCGACCCGGCTCGCCACCGCCTGGGCGGCGGTCAGGCCGGGCACGACCCGCACGTCGACGTCGGCGAAACGCGGCTGCGCCGCGGCCTCGACGACCGCGGTCGCCATCGCGAAGACGCCGGGGTCACCGGAGGACACCACGGCGACGTTCGCCCCGCCGGCGGCCAGCTCCAGGGCGAGCTCGGCGCGCTCCGCCTCGACCGTGTTGCCCGACGGGTGCCGGCGCTGGCGCGGATCGGCGGGGACCCGGTCGAGGTAGGGGCCGTAGCCGATGAGGTCGTCGGCGGCGGCGAGCGCGGCGGAGGCCTGCGGGGTCAACCAGTCCTGCGCGCCGGGGCCGAGCCCGACCACGACGACCTCGCCCGCGGGCGGCGTGGCCACGGCCGGCGTGGCCGGCTGGCTTGTGGACGTGGCCGGCTGGTTCGCGGGACCCGCGAGCACCCAGTCGGCCTGGCCGGCGCGCAGCGGCGCCGGGTCGTCCGGGCCGCGCACCGGGCTGGGCAGCACGGCCAGGGAGAAGTAGGGCACGGTCGCCGGGTCGACCTCGCCGAGCGGGGCGATCCGCTGGCCGGCGGTCGTCGCCCGTTCGACGTACCAGGTGTCGGCGAGCCGGCCGGCGCCGGTGAAGGCGTCGCGGACCCCGGGGAACGTCCGGCCCATCTTGAGCACCACGGCGGTGTCGGTACCGGCGATGCGCTCGGTGAGGATCTCCGGCGCCAGCGTGCCCGGCAGCACGGTGAGCACCTCGTTGCCCTCCACCAGCGGGCGGCCGAGCACCGCGCAGCCCGCCGACAGCGACGTCACCCCGGGCACCACCTCGGTCGGGTAACGGTCGGCGAGACGACGGTGCAGGTGGATGAACGAGCCGTAGAAGAACGGGTCGCCCTCGCTGAGGACGACGACGCCCCGCCCGGCGTCGAGGTGGACCGCCAGCCGCTTGGCGCAGTCCTCGTAGAACTCGTCGATCGCCCCCCGGTAGCCGCCGGGATGGCTGGTCGTCTCCGTGGTGACGGGGTAGACCAGCGCCTCCTCGATCTGGTCGCCGCGCAGGTGGGCCGCTGCGATCGACCGGGCGATGCTGCGGCCGTGCCGGGCGCTGTGGTAGGCGATCACGTCCGCGTCGTGGATGAGGCGGGCGGCCCGCAGCGTCATCAGCTCGGGATCGCCGGGGCCGACGCCGACGCCCCACAGCCGGCCCGCCGGGCTGGCCACCGCCGTCGGGGCGACGGCCGAGGACACGGCCGAGCCGGGCTCGGTTGCCGGCTCGCGCGGGCCGCTCATTCGTCTTCGCTCGCGATCGCGTTGACGGCGGCGACCGCCATCGCGCTGCCACCGCGCCGGCCCTGCACGACAAGGAACTCCAAACCGGCGGGGTCGTCGACGAGCGCCTGCTTCGACTCGGCCGCGCCGATGAACCCCACCGGCACCCCGAGGACGGCCGCCGGCCGTCCCGCGCCGGCGGCGACGAGCTCCAGCAGCCGGAACAGGGCGGTCGGGGCGTTGCCGATCGCGACGACGGCGCCGGCGAGACGGTCGGCCCACAGGTCGACGGCCGCGGCGCTGCGGGTGGTGGCGAGCTCGGCGGCGAGCCCTGGCACCCGCGGATCGCCGAGTAGGCACAGCACCTCGTTGTCGGCGGGCAGCCGGCGACGGGTCACCCCCGCGGCGACCATCTGGGCGTCGCACAGCACCGGCGCGCCGGCCAGCAGGGCCGCCCGCGCGGCGGCGACGACCCCCGGGCTGAACGCGAGATCGTCGACGAGGTCGACCATGCCGCAGGAATGGATCATGCGGACGGCAACCCGGGCAACGTCCGCGGGCAGCCCGTCGAGGCGGGCCTCGGCCCGGATCGTCGCGAACGAGCGACGATAGATCTCCGCCCCGTCCCGGACGTAGTCGGAACGCGGCGTTCCCGCCGTCGTCACCTCCATGAACCAGCCTCCCGTCCGTCCCTGCATCGCCGCCGGGCAACCGACCGTCGCGCCGCCACCGCGTCGACAAGCACGCCCCACCCGGCGACCGACAGCTCGCCCGGCTCACCGCCATCCGACCAGGGCACCGCCAACACCGCGCCGGATCCGCCGTGGATCCGGTAGCCGGCGACGTCCGCGACGACCTCGACCACCTCGCCGGCCGGCTGGCCGCACCGGCGAGCGCAGCCCGACCAGTGCACGGGCCGCAGCTCCCGGCGGACGGAACCCGCCACCTCGGCCGATCGGGCGGCGTCGCGCCGAACGTCGGCGAGCGCCCGGGCGCAGCCGGGCCGCCCGGCGCAGCTGGTGACGCCGACCCACCCGGACTCCGGGTCGACGACGAGACCCGCGGCGCCCAGCCGGTCCGAGGCTCCCGCCAGTACCGCGAGGTCGAGGTCGCGCAGCACGACCGACCGCCAAGGCGTCACGATCACCTGGCCGTCACCACCGTCTTCGGCGACCGCGGCGAGCAGGTCGAGCTGATCGGCGTGCAGCCGCCCGAGCGGGACAAGCACTGTCAGCGCCCACCGGCCGTCTCGCTGCGCGTGGGTGCCCGGCCGGGCACCCACCGGCGCGGTCCCGGTCCCGGCAGCGGCCTCGGGCAGGACCCCGTCCAGGACGGTGTCCGCGGCGGGCCGGGCCGCGGCCGCGGCGGCGGCCAGCAGACGGTCTCGCCCGGTGGGCAGTTCGGCGACACGCCAGGCGGCCGCGGCGGCGCCACCGGCGGCGCGGACGTCGAGGAAGGCTCGGGCGGCGGCGAGCAGCGCGGGCACGGCGGTACGGTCCGCCATCCGCAGCGCGACCGGTTCGCCGGCGACGAGCAGCAGGGTCTCCCCCGCCGGCAGGGCGCGCAGGGTCAGGTCGGCGGGCAGCGCGGCCAGGTCGCCGCTGCCGTCGTCGACGGCAAACAGCATCCGGCCGGGCAGAGCGGCGAGCTCCGGGTCGGCGCACAGCCCGGCATCGACGGCGTCGACCAGCGGCGCGATGTCACGTTGCCCGCCGGCGCCGCGCCCGGACAGGGGGGAGCCGACGATGTTGCGGACCCGCTCGTGGGTGGCCGACGGCAGCAGCCCTGCCGCCCCGGCCCGCGCGGCGAGCACCGCGGCGGCGCCGTCGGCGAGGCCGCGCAGCTGCACGTTGCCGCGGGAGGTCAGCTCCAGCCAGCCGTCGGAGACATCGCGGGCGCAGGCCGCGAGCATGCGCGCCGCGCCGCCGCCGAGGGAGCCGCCGGGGATCCGCAGCCGGGCGAGGGCGCCGTCCGCGGCCGGATGCGTCCGCAGCACGCCGGGGCAGGCGTCGTGGGCACGCTCCCGCGGGCTGGTGGGCACCGGCGGAGCATACGTGCCCTGTCCGGCACCTGTCGGTTGATCGTTGTTCCTGGCGTTATCCACACAGCGCTTGACACACCCCGCGCCCGCTCTGCCAAGGTGAGGCGGCCACAGGCGGCGCACGGCGAGGCATCCCGGGGTCCGTCCCACGCGGTCGGCGCGCCGCCGCCGGGGAGCGGACCTGCCCGGCACGGGCCGGCTGACGCGGGGCCCGAAGCCCCGGGGAAAGGCAAGCAAACCCATGACCCCTGCGCCGCCGTCCGAACCCACCGCCGCCACCCCAGACGGCCCCGGCCCGGCCGGAACCGAGGGCGAGTTCGACGCCGTCGTCCTGCTGCTGTCGACGTCCGACACCGACCTGCTCTCCGCGCGGGCCAGCGGCGCCCGCTACCGGCTCGGCAACCCGGCGCGCCTCGACGTCACCGCCGCCAGCGACCTCGACGAGCTGACCGACGGCGCCGACGTGGTCGTCGTGCGCATCCTCGGCGGGCGGCGGATGTGGGAGGAGGGCCTGGCCGCCCTGCTCGCCGGGCCGCGGCCGGTGGTCGTCCTCGGCGGCGAACGGGCCCCGGACGCGGAGCTCATGGCCATCTCCACGGTGCCTGCGGGCATCTGCGCCGAGGCGCATGCCTATCTCGCCGAGGGCGGCCCGGCGAACCTCGGCGAGCTGCACCGCTTCCTCGCCGACACGCTGCTGCTCACCGGCGGCGGGTTCGCCCCGCCGGTGACGACGCCGGCCTGGGGCGTGCTCGACCGGCCCGCCGCCACGGTTCCGCCCGCACCGGCGGCCGGTGGCCAGCAGGCACCGGCCGACCACATCGGCCACGCCGACCAGACCCGCCCGGTGATCGGGGTGCTGTACTACCGGGCGCATCACGTCGCCGGCAACACGATGTTCGTCGAGGAGCTGTGCGCCGCGGTCGAGCGGGCCGGCGGCGCGGCGCTGCCGGTGTACTGCGCGTCGCTGCGCACCGCCGAGCCGGCGCTGCTCGCCACGCTGGGCCGGGCCGATGCCCTGGTCGTCACGGTGCTCGCCGCCGGCGGCAGCCAGCCGGCGCGGGCCGCCGCCGGCGGGGACGACGAGGCGTGGGACGTCGGGGCGCTGGCGGCGCTGGACATCCCGATTCTGCAGGGGCTGTGCCTGACCGGCGGCCGGGCGGCGTGGGCGGACTCCGACGACGGGCTGTCGCCGCTGGACGCCGCCACCCAGGTCGCGATCCCCGAGTTCGACGGCCGTCTGATCACCGTGCCGTTCTCCTTCAAGGAGGTCGGCGCCGACGGGCTGACCAGCTATGTCGCCGATCCCGAGCGGGCCGACCGGGTCGCCGGCATCGCGGTCGCGCACGGCCGGCTGCGCCACGTCGCCCCCGCGGGGCGCCGCGTCGCGCTGATGCTGTCGGCGTACCCGACGAAGCACTCCCGGATCGGCAACGCCGTGGGCCTCGACACCCCGGCGAGCACCGTGCGGCTGCTGCGGGAGATGCGCGCCGCCGGATACGACATCGGCCCCGACGACGGCCCGGACGCCCTGGCGGGGGTCGCCGCGCAGGACGGCGACGCCCTCATCCACTCGATCATCGCGGCCGGCGGGCAGGACCCGGCGTGGCTCACCGCGGCGCAGCTCGCCGGCAACCCGGTACGGATCTCCGCGGCCGACTACCGGGCCTGGTACGACACGCTGCCCGCCGACCTGCGGGGCAGCGTCGAGCGGCACTGGGGCCCGCCGCCGGGCGAACTGTACGTCGACCGCACCCGCGACCCGGCCGGCGAGATCGTCCTCGCCGCCCTGCGCGCCGGCAACGTGGTGCTGCTGGTCCAGCCGCCGCGCGGCTTCGGGGAGAACCCGGTCGCGATCTACCACGATCCGGACCTGGCGCCCAGCCACCACTACCTCGCCGCCTACCGCTGGCTCGCCGCACCGCCCGCCGAGGGCGGGTTCGGCGCGCATGCCGTCGTCCACCTCGGCAAGCACGGCACGCTGGAGTGGCTGCCCGGCAAGACGGTGGGGATGAGCGCGTCCTGCCCGACGGACGCCGCCCTCGGCAACCTGCCGCTGATCTACCCGTTCCTGGTCAACGACCCGGGCGAGGGCACCCAGGCGAAGCGGCGCGCGCACGCCACCCTGGTCGACCATCTCGTCCCACCGATGGCCCGCGCCGAAAGCTACGGCGACCTGGCCCGCCTGGAGCAGCTCCTCGACGAGCACGCCTCGATCGCGGCGATGGACCCGGCGAAGCTGCCGGCGATCCGCGCCCAGATCTGGACGCTCATCCAGGCCGCCCGACTCGACCATGACCTGGGCCTGGCGGACCGCCCGCACGACGCCGAGTTCGACGACTTCCTGCTGCACGTTGACGGCTGGCTGTGCGAGGTCAAGGACGCGCAGATCCGCGACGGGCTGCACGTGCTCGGCGTCGCCCCGACCGGCCAGGCGCGGATCAACCTGGTTCTCGCGATGCTGCGTGCCCGGCAGATGTGGGGCGGCCAGCGGACGCTGCCGGGCCTGCGGGAGGCCCTCGGCCTCGCCGAGGACGACACGGCCCCCCGCGGCGACGTCGACGCCGCCGAACGCACCGCGCTCGCCCTGGTCACCGCGATGGAGGACCGCGGCTGGACGCTCGAAGCCGTCCCCGCCGCCCTCGACGCCGTCCTCGGCACCGTCCCTGGCGCCGTCCTGCCGACCGCACCCGAACTTGCGCCCGAACCCGTGCCCGATCCCGCAGCCGATCCCGCAGCCGCCGACCCGACCGACCCGGATCCGCGGCGGGAGGCCGTCGGCGCGGTGCTGCGCTTCGCCGCCACCGAGATCGTGCCGCGCCTCGACCGGACCACCGACGAGATCACCAGCATCCTGCACGCCCTCGACGGCGGCTACATCCCGGCCGGCCCCAGCGGCTCCCCGCTGCGCGGCCTGGTCAACGTGCTGCCCACCGGCCGCAACTTCTACTCCGTCGACCCGAAGGCGGTACCCAGCCGGCTGGCCTGGGAGACCGGCCAGGCGATGGCGACGTCGCTGCTGGACCGCTACCGCGCCGACACCGGTGACTGGCCGGAGTCGGTCGGGCTGTCCGTCTGGGGCACCAGCGCGATGCGCACGTCCGGCGACGACGTCGCCGAGGTGCTCGCCCTGCTCGGCATCCGGCCCGTCTGGGACGACGCGTCACGCCGGGTCAGCGGGCTGGAACCGATCGGCCTGGCGGAGCTCGGCCGCCCGCGCATCGACGTGACCGTGCGCATCAGCGGGTTCTTCCGCGACGCGTTCCCGCACGTGGTCGCGATGCTCGACGACGCGGTGCGGATGGCCGCCGGCCTCGACGAACCCGACGGCGACAACCACGTCCGCGCCCACGCCCGCGCGGACCTGGCCACCCACGGCGACGAGCGGCGGGCCACGCTGCGCATCTTCGGGTCGAAGCCCGGGGCGTACGGCGCCGGGCTGCTGCCGCTGATCGACAGCCGCAACTGGCGCGACGACGCCGACCTCGCCGAGGTCTACGCCACCTGGGGCGGCTACGCCTACGGCCGCGGCGTCGACGGCACCCCCGCCCGCGCGGACATGGAGGCCGCCTACCGGCGCATCGCGGTGGCCGCGAAGAACGTCGACACCCGCGAGCACGACATCGCCGACTCCGACGACTACTTCCAGTACCACGGCGGAATGGTCGCGACGGTGCGCGCCCTGACCGGCCGGGCGCCCGCCGCCTACATCGGCGACAGCACCCGCCCCGAGGCCGTGCGCACCCGGACCCTGACCGAGGAGACCTCCCGGGTCTTTCGCGCCCGGGTCGTCAACCCCCGCTGGCTGGCGGCGATGCGCCGACACGGCTACAAGGGCGCGTTCGAGATGGCCGCGACCGTCGACTACCTGTTCGGCTACGACGCCACCGCCGGCGTCGTGGCCGACTGGATGTACGAGCGGCTCGCCGAGACCTACGCCCTCGACGCCGACAGCCAGAAGTTCTTCGCCGAGTCCAACCCCTGGGCGCTGCACGGCATCACCGAACGGCTGCTGGAGGCCGCCGCCCGCGGCCTGTGGCAGCACCCGGAGCCCGCCACCCTCGACGCCCTGCAGGAGCTCTACCTCCGCACCGAAGGTGACCTGGAGGACGGCCCCGCGGGCGTCGGACCGGCCTGACCCGATAGGGCCAGGCTCGCCCGCCCGCACCGGGCGGACCTGCGGTACCCCCGTCCGGGGCCGTTCGGCCACCTGTCGGATGTGCCGAATGGCATGTCGGGAGCCGTCACGGGCCTTGTCAGCCCTGGTGTTGCGCGCCGGATCGGCCCGGGGGGTCCTGGTCCGGATGGGCCCCGAAGGGGACAACCGGCCCGGATCCGGGAAAATACCCAAGGTGCGGACGACACTTCTGCTCGTGGGGGACGAGGCCGCTCTGCGGCGTGACCTGGTGCCCGCCCTGCTCGGCGAGGGTTACGGCGTCGAGACGGCCGGAACCGGCCAGCAGGCGCTCGCCCTGCTGGCCGCGTGCGGCGCGCATCTGGTGCTGACCTGCCTGCCGCTGGCCACCGACGTGCCGTGGCTGGACGAGCTGACCGACGTGCCGTGGCTGGACGAGCTGGTGTTCGGCCCGCCCGGCGATGCCCGGTCCGATCCGGACGGCCCAGGTGGGGCCGCCGTGCCGATGGACGGCCTGGAGTTCTGTCGCCGGCTGCGCGCCGCCGGCGACGTCCCCCTCGTCGTCGTCGCCGACCGGTTGGACCCGACCGGCGTCGTCGCGGCCCTGGAGGCCGGTGCCGACGACTACGTCACCGCTCCCCCGATCACCCCGGAGGTGCTGGCGAGGCTGCGGGCCCTGCTGCGCCGGGTCCATCCGGGGCAGGCGACGGCGAGCGCGCTGAGCGTCGGCGATCTGCGGATCCGCCCGGCCGAGGGCGTTGTGAGCCGGTGCGGCGAGGACCAGCACCTGACCCGCACCGAGTTCCGGCTGCTGTGCGAGCTGGCGGTCGCGGGCGGCCGGGCCGTGTCCCGCAAGCAGCTGCTCGAACGGATCTGGGGCTACGACTACTTCGGCGGGGCGCGGATGCTCGACGTCCACGTCCGCCGGCTGCGCCGCAAGGTGGAGGTGGATCCGTCCGCCCCGACCCACATCCTCACCGTGCGCGGCATCGGCTACCGCGTCTGCTCGGCCCCGCCCCCAGCCTCGGCGGCCTCCGCAGGCACAACAGCCCTGACAGGCACAACAGCCTCGACAGGCACGGCCGCCCGCACCGCACCGGCCCGGCCGTCCCCCGGCGCGCTGGTCACCCGTTGACCCCCGACATGTCGGGGTAGCGGGTGCCCGCCACCACGGACCCGGCGGCGCCGAGCCGCTGCGCCTCGGCGGGGGTGAGGGCGATCTCCGCAGCGGCGACGTTGTCCGCCAGGTAGCGACGCCGCTTCGTGCCGGGAATCGGCACGACGTCGGCACCCTGGTGATGCACCCAGGCCAGGGCGAGCTGCGCGGGCGTCACGCCCTTCTCGGCGGCGAGCTTGTCGACCTCGGCGACCACGGCGAGGTTCGCCGCCAGGTTGTCGCCGCTCATCCGCGGCAGGTTCCGGCGGAAGTCGTCGGCGGCGAAGTCCGCCGCCGAGCGAAACGTACCGGTGAGAAAGCCCCGTCCCAGCGGGCTGTAGGAGATGAACCCGATCCCGAGCTCGCGCAGGGTCGGTAGGATCTTCGCCTCCGGCTCGCGGGACCAGATCGAGTACTCGGTCTGCAGGGCGGTGATCGGCGCGACGGCGTGGGCCCGGCGGATGGTGGCCGGCGCCGCCTCGGACAGGCCCAGATAGCGCACCTTCCCGGCGGCGACGAGCTCGGCCATCGCGCCGACGGTCTCCTCGATCGGGACCGTCGGATCGACCCGGTGCTGGTAGTACAGGTCGATGTGGTCGACGCCCAGCCGGCGCAGCGATGCGTCGCAGGCCGAGCGGACGTACTCCGGCCGGCCGTTGATGCCCCGGACGGTGGGGTCGGCCGGGTCACGGACGACGCCGAACTTGGTGGCGAGCACGACCTGGTCACGGCGGTCGGCGATCGCCCGCCCGACGAGCTCCTCGTTGCGGTGCGGACCGTACATGTCGGCGGTGTCCAGCAGCGTGACGCCGAGGTCGAGCGCCCGGTGGATCGTGGCGACGGACTCGGCATCGTCTCCGGCGCCGTAGAACTCGGACATGCCCATGCAGCCCAGCCCCTGGACGGAGACCTCCAGCCCCTGGCTGCCCAACGCGACCCTGCGCATCAGCGGTCGATCCTCTCCTGGTAGACGGCGATCTTCTTGTCAATGGCAGCGAGGTTGCGCTGGACCTCGTCGAGGCGTTCCAGTACCCGGCGTCGATGGTCGGTGAGCAGCGCCAGGCGCTCGGCCTCGTTGCCCTCACCCGCGCCGGCCAGCCGGGCGTAACGGGCCATCTCCCGGATCGGCATGCCGGTCATCCGCAACCGGGTCAGGAACGTCACCCAGCGGATGTCGTCGGCGGAGTAACGCCGGTGCTGGGAGGTGGCCCGGGCGACCGGGTCCCGCATCAGCCCGGCGCGTTCGTAGTAGCGCAGCGTGTGGGTGCTGACGCCGGTGGCCGCGGCGGCCTCGGCGATCGTCAGGGTGCCGGTGTCGTCCTCGCCCGTCAGCGGGTCGAACACCGGCTCCCCGCAGGCGGTGTGGAGCGGGTCACCCGGCTCGACCGCGCCCGCCGGCTCGGACTGCGGCGGGACCGATCGCGGCGGCGCCTGGCGAAGCGGAGCCTGCCGGGACGAGGCCTGGCGCGGCGATGTCTGGCGGGGCGACGCCGGGCGGGGCGGGATGGTCGGACTGGACGTCGTAGCGGGTGCTTCGAGCGTGGCCATCAAGGACCTCCGAAGGGGACTGTCGCCTTCAGGCGTCAGGGGAATCCGGTACGGACCCGTACCCGGTTGGACCAGTAACGCCGGTGTAGGCAGATGCATGTCCCGTCGGGTCGGTCGGCGTGGGTGGCATCTGCGAGCTCGGCTACCACGTCGTGTGGTGCCCGCAGTACCGCCCGTCCCGCCCTGACCGGCACCGTCCGGGACCCGCCTTGGCGTGCTCATCCGGGAGCGGTGCGCCGCGTGCGACTGGCCGGTCGTCGCGTTGGGACCGGATCGGAGCGTGTTCACCTGTTCGTCGAGGCTCACCCGGAGCACTCCCCGTCGTAGAGGGGTGTTGCGTGCCAGGGCGGCCAGCGTCGGGCGGGTCGTCGTCGAGGTCGACGCCCGCCACATCTCCCAGTGCTGCGCGGCCTGTGGGCATGTGGCGAGGGAGAACCGGCCCACGCGGGCCGCGTTCGTCTGTGTGCGGTGTGGGCATGCCGCGGACGCGGACGAGAACGCGGCCGTCAACATTCTGCGGGCCGGGCCTGCCCGTCGGGCTGACGCGCGGGCGGCCTGAGAAGCTGACGGCTTCAACCGTCAGAGGAGTCACGGCTCCACGCTAGGACCTGGAGCGCACTCCAAGTCAAAACCTCCGCGATTCGCCTGGGGGCGACCAACCGCGCCGATCTCCGTCTACTCGGATCTGGTCCTCTGGCCACCTTCGCCAGCTGGAGGCCGTCGGACTCGTCTCGCCGCCCTCGTCGTGAGAGGGCGTGCATAGTGTCGTCGATCGTCGATGACCTTCACAGCCGCCGGACGCGCAGCACGCAGGTCAGCATCGGCAGGGTGAACTCGCCGCGGGCGGTCTCCGGTCGGCTCGCGAGGAAAACGCGGATCCGGCCCAGCGTGGCCTCTTGTTCCTGTTCTGGCATGACCAGCATCCCCGCCCTCGTCGCGAGTGTCGCGACGAGGGAGTCGGCGCTGCGACGCTGCCCGTGCCGGAACTCGGCCTGCTCCGGCGAGCCGAACTGGGCGGCCACGCCAGTCTTGGGAAGGTGCAGGTCGGCCGTCTCGGCACGCCAACTGCTGGGCGTGTCACGCGGGCCGATGGCCGCGCTCCCGCTGACCCGCGCGAGCCCGGCAACCCAGTCGACCCGGTCGTCCACGACGTTCCACAGGCCGGCAAGGATGCCGCCGGGTGCGAGGATTCTGGCTATCTCGGGTCCCGCGACGTCCATGTGGAACCAGTGCATGGCGTTGCCGGCCAGCACGGCATCGACGGACGCGGCCGGCAGCGGTATCGCCTCGGCGCTACCTGGCAGGGCACGGACAGCCGGCAGTGCGCGGCGCAGCTCGGTCAGCATCGCCGGGTCGGGCTCGACCGCGATGACGTCGGCGCCCAGCGTGAGCAGCGTGGCGGTGAGCTTGCCGGTTCCGGCGCCGAGGTCGAGCACTCGCGGACCGGGCGCGCGCTCGAGCGCCCACCGCACTGCGGCCTGGGCGTAGTCCGGACGGTGCTTGGCGTACGCGACCGCCTCGGTGCCGAACGACGAGCTGAGAAGTAGCCGGTCATCCTCGTCCACACGATCACCCTAGCGGTGCTGCCGCCGGTCGGAAGAGGGCAGCGCAGCCTCCCCGTCATCACGCGCGTGACAGCCCGCTACGCCGACATCGCCGAGGTCCACGTGCTCCGAAGCCCTCGAGCAACCAGGCGGTTCCTCGCACACGTCGCCGCTGGCCGACCACCCGGCCGTGAACAGCTGAACTGTTCGAGTTCGGCTAACAGCCGATACCTCGCAGCGGCGCCGCGACGAGACCCGCGAGGTAGCGGTCGGGGCGGACGAGGGCGATCGGGTGCGGCCGGCGGGTGCGCAGGGCGCGCAGCAGCGTGCCGTCGAGGTCCTCGACCGCCGGGCAGGAGACGTCGCTGACGGCCCGCAGACCGCCGGGGGCGACGACGGTGAGCGCGGTGGCGGCCCGCCGGTCGGCCCAGTCCCGCGCGGTGGGGTCCATCCCGGCGGTCGGGTCGACCCCACGGCCGATCAGCGCCCAGCCGTCGGTGAGTAGATCGTCGAGGCGGATGATGCGGCCGTCCAGGGTGCGCAGCCGCGGGTTCGGCAGGATCCGCCCGGCGGCGGGGCGGGTGCCGGCGACGCCGCGGGGTAGCCGCGGCCTCGGCCGGGCCACGCCGCTCCGAAGCGCACGGCGCACGCCGGGGGCGTGATCGAGGGTGACCATCGCCGCCCGGGTGAGCCGGGACAGCCGCGGGTTCGTCGTCTGCACGACCCGGCCGACCCGCAGGGCCGCGGACGTCATCGCCGCCACGTGCGACCGGCGTTCGCGTTCGTAGGCGTCGAGCAGCTCCTCACCGGCGAGACCGTCGACGACCTCGGCGAGGCGCCAGGACAGCGCGGCGGCGTCGCGCAGCCCGGCGCCCAGGCCCTGGCCGGCAAACGGCGGCATGCTGTGCGCGGCGTCCCCGGCGAGCAGAACCCGCCCGACCCGCCAGCGCGCGGCCATCCGAACATGAAACATGTAGACGGCGGTGCGCACCACTCGGACGGCATCCGGGTCCACCCACTCGCGCAGTAGCGCGCGGACGCCGTCGGTCTCGGCCATCCGAGCCGGGTCCTCCCCGGGCAGCAGCATCCACTCCCAGCGGTGCCCGCCGGGCATCGGCATGGTGACCGCCGGGCGCCTCGGGTCGCAGACGAACGAGAAGTACGGCAGGTGCGCCAGCGGCGTCGGCGTCTCGACGTCCACGACCAGCCAGGGCTGGGTGAAGGTCGACCCGGCGTAGTCGACGCCGAGCATGGCGCGCACCGGGCTCGAGGCGCCGTCGCAGCCGACCACCCAGCGGGCCCGCAGCCGGCTGCCGTCGTCCAGCTCGATGGTCACCGGGCCGGCCTGGGTGTCCGAAGCATCCGCGCCCGTCGACCCGCCATCCTGGTGCAGCCCGGTCACCGACCGCCCCAGATGCACGGTGACGCCGGGCAGGGTGGCGATGCCGGCGCGCAGGTCACGCTCGAACGAGGGCTGGTGGAAGAAGGCCGCGACCGGGGTGCCGAGCTCGCTCTCGCCGAGGCCAAGCTCGATGAGCACGCGCCGGTCCGGCCCGAGGATGGCGCTGCGGCCGCTGGCGTGCACACGGCCGAGGAAGCCCGCCAGGCCGGGCAGCCCGATCAGCAGCCGCAGCGTCTCCTCGTCGAGGCCCACCGCCCGGGGCAGCGGGAAGGGGTCCTTCTGCGGATCGACGACGCCGACCGACAGGCCGCGCCGCCCCAGCATCGCCGCCAGCACCGCGCCGACCGGGCCGTAGCCCACCACCAGCACATCCAGCACTGCGTCATCCGCCATCGCGCGTTCCTCCCGATCGAATTCTACTAACCGTAGAAGATCTAAACACGGAACGCCAGCGGAGTGACACCTTCCGCGACAGAGCTTCCGGTCGAGAGCGACGGAACGCGGCGGTCAGCAGGTGGACGCGGCAGGGGTGCGCGGCACTCGGGTGGGCATGTGCCGGATCGGTCGGTCGGGGCCCAGAGGGCCGGCGGCGATCCAGGCGGTGAGGGCGGACAGGTCGGGAGAGCTGCCGGTGGCGGCCCGGATCCGCTCGCTGAGGGCGAGCACCGCCTCGGGATGATCGACGCACAGCCGCCGTTGCAGCCCGCCGACCCTGGTGGCGTGGATCAACGCCAGCCCGGCGAAGGACTCGACCCGTCCCGGCCGCTCACGCAGCTCCCGGCGGAACTCGACCGCCGCGTGGGCGGTGTCCCCGATCACGGCCGACACATCCCCGGCCGTGGCCGCGGCGGGCCAGTCCCCAGCCGGTTCTGCCAGCCACTGCCGATCGGCGGGCAGGGCCGGGTCGGCGGGCAGGGCCGGGTTGGCGCCGCGCGCGGCGAAGAACAGGGCGGTGAGGACCTGCCGGGCGTGGCGGTGCATGGGACCGGGACCGGATGCGGTCCAGGGCTCCACCCCGGAGCGCGGCGGCGCCGGGCGCCCGCAGGGCCGGCCGGCCAGCCAGTCCCGCGCCCAACCGGCGATGTGGTCGGCGTCGGGCCGCTGGTTGCGCAGCCGCCAGACCACGCCGACGTCCCGCAGCATGTCGCGGGCGGCCTGACTCACCGCGGCCGGCAGCTCGACCCGGTCCCAGGACTCGTGGTCGGCGGTCATCGCGGCGACGACACGGTGCCCGGCCGAGCTCAGGCCACCGGCTGCCCGCAGCACCGGCAGGGTCACGCGCAGGGCTTCGCGGCACCAGGCGAGCTCGTAGGCCGCGCCGAGGTCGACAGCCCGGCCGACACCGCCCCACCGGGCGGCCCAGAACGCCGCCATGCGGGCGTAGGCGAAGGCGCCGTGCAGGACGGCGGCCGGTGGACGCGGATCGGGCCGCCACGGGGCGAAGTGCACCGCGCGGTCGTCGTGCGCCCGCAGCAGCGGGGTGATGTCGACGAGCATCTCCAGCCGGCTGTGGGCCGACTCGTGAATGAGCGCGACGGCGAGCCGGAGCGCGTCGGGCGGCGGCGCGATCATCGCGGCGCCGAGAGCGTCGGTCGTCGTGGCGCCGCGGCCCGGGCGGTCCGCCACCTCGCGCAGCGGCACGAGGGCCCGCAGGGCACCGGCGACCTCGGCCGCCTGTCCGGCGTCGGTTGACGCCAGGATGTCCCCGGCCGCGGCGACCAGCCGCCGCCATCGCGACACCGATGCCGCGGCGGCGCGCACCGCGACCGGCAGCGGCAGATCCCCACCGCGTACCGGGTCGGTGTCCTCCAGCAGCAGGTCCAGACCGTCGGCGCCCCGCAGGGCACGCACCGGTAGCCACCCGTCCCCGCCGACCGGACGTGGTGCGCCGGCCATCGGCCGGTCGCCAACCGGCGCGGCGGCGCCCCGCTCGGACACCACCACCCGCAGGCTCGCCGCCACCCCGGCGTCGGTACCAACGTTGGTACCGACGCCGGGGTCCGCCTCGGTACCGCGGTGGGCACCGACCGTCACAGCCGCGACGGCCCAGTCATGCGTCGCCGCCACCTTGGCGTAACCGACGGTCGGAACGGTGACGAGTCCGCCGTCGATGTGGACCGGTACTCGGCATGGCATCCGGGCCCGCAGCGCGGCGGCGGCCGCGATCCCGCCGAGGTAACCGAGATAGCCGAAGTCACCGCGGCCGGGCGGCGAGCTCGTGCCCCGCCAGCACCGGCGCAGGCTGTCGGTGAGCCAGCTCCCCACCGTCGGGTGCAGCAGGACGGCGTGCAGCTCACCGGGCTGACGGCGCTGCACGTGGGCCAGCACGCGCACGGACTCGTCCAGGCAGACTCGCGTCTCGGCGTCGAGGTCGAGGGTGCCCGCGCTGCGCAGCACCGCCCACAACAGCAGTATCCGCCGGCTGAGCTGGCCGTGCCACAGCCTGCCGAGCACGGCGGCATCCGCTTTCCCACCGGCGACCGCCTCGATCTCGGCGGCGGACAGCCGATGACGGGCGGCTGGTGCCGACCCGACGGGGACGGCATACGACGACGCGCCTGCTCCCCGGAGGCGATGGTGTCCCCCGGCCCGGGAGGCGGCGACCCCGATGCGGGCGGGCCAGCCTGCGGCGTGGGTGCCGGCCGCCGAGCCCAGACCAAGCCTGTCCTGGTCACTCGGCACGTCGTTGAACAACCTGGGGTGCGGCCGGTAGCCGGGCTCGGTGAGGTCTCCACCCAGCGCCGTGGCGAGGCTGGAGGGCAACGGGCCGCCGGGGTGCCCGATCCAGGACGCGACGCGATGCAGCCATTCTCCCGATGCCGGGCCGGGAAGGGTGGCGAGCCGGTCGATGCCGAATCCGCACAGGTCGACGAGAGCGCCGGGCCAGGATGTCAGATCGTCTTCCATCGGTGGGACCTCCCGCCAGGCCGGTGCATGCTGCAGTACAGGAGCCTGCACGACGGACAATAGCGCGGCACGATCGCACACGATCTCGTCCAATGACGAGTTCCGGTCGGCGCCGACGGCCTCCACTCAGCCGTCGGCGGCGATGAATCGGTGCACGAGCTGCTGGAACCGCTGGTCGGCGTCGGCCACCCGCCGCTGGTCGAGGGTGACGCCGAGCAGAACCTCGTCTCGGCCGAGCCGATGGAAATACAGTGCGCCCTTCTCCACGTCGAGCACGGTGCGGGACAGTCGCCGGTTCAGTACCGAACGCAGATGACCATCCAGCAGATCGCTCAACGCCAGAAACTCGATGCCGACCTTCTCGAAGGCATCCCGCCGGGCGGATCGTCCAAGGCCGACGAAGAATTCGTTCAGATCGCTGTGATCCAATACATCTGCAACGCTCATCCGGCCAGCACGCACCAGGCCGATGTACTGAAGGTCGATCGGCTGCAGAATGTTCACCGCCAGCGCCTGAAAGAACTCCTCCCGGTGGTCCGGGGCGGACGACCAGCGCCGGTGGATCACCGATGCCCACGGGTTGGCGAACACCGGCCCCGACGGCCTCGGCAGCGAGGCGAAAACATGAACGCCCTCGCTGTCGGCGGCGTCGTCGGCGGCATGGGCGTCGGCATGGGCGTCGGCACGACCGTGGGCGTGGGCGTCGGTGGACCGCGCCTCGTCCGGACGGTCCTCGACGGAGGGCCCGGCGGGGGGCTCGGGGTGATCTGCGAGATGAGAGATGTCACCACTGTCGAGGTAGCCGCCGTAGTTCGGATCGGTCATGCCCCGGGCGCGCCGAATCCGCGCCGCCGTCCGAGACAACGATCGGTCGGCGTCGTCCAAAGCTTCTCCGGTCAGGCAGACCCCGACGATGTACTGGCCGTTGTCGACGTCGAAATACAACACCGCCCGGTCGTCGGCGGCGAAGACGGTTCTGATCAGATTCCCGCCGCCCATCCCCGCCAGCGACGCGTTCAGTTCGGTCATCCGATGGTTGAGATGACGGCCGATCATCTCGTAGTCCGCCCGGGCGCGCGGCACCGTGCGGGAACCGCGGAACACCGCCGCCAACCCGGGATGTTCGAGCAGGTCGACGGCCACCGTCGGCAGGCCGTGTTCGTAGTATTCGACGTGCTGCACACCGGTGATCCGGACCGCCCGTCGGAATTCGCGGACGATTCCGTCGTATTCGCTGCCGACGTGCGGCGCGGTCATGACGTGGGGTTCGAGGGAGTCCTGGGAGACAGTCACCATCAGCTCATCCTTAGACACTGGGGCCCTTGACTGCAGGCCCTTAGACGCTGGAGATGTCGACGTCGATGTCCCGATGGCCGGGCCCGCCACCCGGTTCCCCCGCGGCGAGCAGTGCCAGGTTCTCCCGCATGACCGCCAGGTAGGGGTGCGCCCGGTCCAGGGAGAGCTCGGCCTCCGCCAGCAGGTCACCGGCCAACCGGTGGGCCTCGTCGATCGTGCCGACGGCGATGCTTGCGGCGACGAGGTTCACCCCCGCGGCCAGCGTGAACGGATGGTGCAGGTAGAGCTCCTCGACGAGGAACTGGTAGCCCTGCTCGGCGAGCACGAGCGCCTCCGCGGGGCGGCCGTCGGCACGCAGGTAGATCGACAGGTTGGACCGGCAGAGGTTGGTGAACGGGTGCTCCTGCCCGTGCAGACGCAGGTACTCGTGCAGGCAGGCCTGGGCCTCGACGACGGCCTCGTGGTGCTGGCCGAGGGCGTGCAGGTGGCCGGCGTGGCTGAGCCGGCAGGCGATGCTGCCCAGGTCCGCCTTGCCGTAGACGTCGACATAGCGCGCCAGCGTCTGCGCGGCGAGATGCTCGGCCGTGTCCGGGCTGCCGCGCAGGCGTAGGGCGACCGCGAGGTGCTTGTTGCAGCGCAGCGTCAGATGGGTGTTCTCGCCCTCGATGCGGGCGAGGTTCGCCGCGGCCTCCCGCAACATTCCTTCCGCGGTCTCCAGGTCACCGAGCTCGCGGTGGCAGATGCCGGCGCGGGCCTGCAGCCACCAGAACTGGCCGGTGTCGGCGGCGCCGACCAGGCGAAGCCGCCCCAGCGTGTCCAGGCTGAGGTCGAGCGCCTGCCGGGGCCGGCCGTCGAGGAAGGTCGACAGGGCGAGGTTGCCGGCGGCCATGAGGGTGTTGAGATGGTTGTCGCCGAGCGTCCTGCGCAGGCCGATCAGGGTGCTGCTGTCCTCGGCCGCCGCCATCGCGAACCGGCCGAGCTCGCGGATGTCCACGCCGTAGCTCATCGCCGTGATCAGCGTGTGCCGGTGGTGGATGCCCAGCCGGTGGCGCTGGCGGGCGAGAGTGTCGGTGTCGAGGTCGTAGGCGAGCTGGAACCGGCCGAGGTCGCGCAGCAGGATCGCCAGATGGGTGGCCATCCGCAGGGTCAACGGGTCGTCCGAACCGAACAGCTTCCGCCAGCGGTCCAGCGCGCGCTGCGCCATGTCGCGGCCGACCTCCAGGCGCCCCGACCGCCACATCGCGTACACCTGGTCGACCAGCCACTGCCGGACCCTGGACGACGGGCTGTCGATCGCACCGGCGGGCAGGACCTGCTCCTCCAGCTGCCGGTAGGTCGGCCAGCTGGCCGCGTCGGCGGGCCGCGGGGCGGCCAGCGCGATATCGGCGAACACCCCGAGTACCGCCGCGCGGGTCGCCTCCTGCTCGGCCGGGGACATCCGCTCGACGAGCAGCCGCTGCCAGCGCGCCGCCAGCCGCACCTGCCCCTCCGGCACGGCGTCGACCTCGGCCAGCCGCGGCTTGCGGATCTCCTCCCACAACTCGGGCAGCACGGTCGGATCGGCGATCATGTCGTCGCCGACCTCCTCGGCCAGGTGACGCAGCATCATCGGGGACTCCAGCAGGGCCAGCGGGACGCCCTGCGGGGACAGGAAGGCGCACAGCTGCAACAGCCGGGCCGCCGCCCGCCGCATCGGACTGGCCGCCGATCGCAGCGTCTCGAACGACACCGTCCAGGTCACCGTCTCGGCCCTGGCACCGACGGCCTGGGCCAGGTAGGCGTCGACGGCGTGGTCGTCAATCTCCGCGCCGCGCCAGTCCTGGCGCAGCCGGCCGACGGCGGTGCGCAGGCCGGACGGACGGTGGTCGAGCCGTTCGGCCAGCAGTTCCAGCCGCCCCCGGTCGACCGCGGGCAGCCACTGGCGCAGGAACGCCAGGCTCTCCTCGGGCTCGAACGGGTCCACCCAGATCGCGCCGGGCTGGTCCCGCCATCCCGGCTCGGACGAGGTGATCAGGACATGCCCGTTGGGCGTGACCGTCGGCAGCAGACCGGCCAGCGACTCCGGGTGCCCCGCGCCGTCGTAGACCAGCAACCAGCGCGGCGACGGGTCGCCGCGGCGAAGCGCGTCCAGCGCCACCCGTTCGAGCTGCTCCGACGGGGACCGCTGGGCCTGCGGCACGCTGCTGTCCGGACGCAGCGCGACGGCGAGGTCGGCCAGGGAACGGCGCACGGACGTCTCGTCGCCCGCCGGGATCCAGTGGACGATGTCGTAGTCGGCGTCGAACCGGTGGGCGAACTGGGCCGCGACCGCGCTCTTGCCGATCCCCTCGCCGCCGAGCAGCAGCGCCGGCCCGGTGGCCCGCGCCCCGGGCAGCAACCGGTCGCGCAACCCGTCGAGCAGGGCGTGGCGGCCGACGAACCGCTGGTTGAACATTGTCGGCATCGTCCAGATCCGCGGGCGGTGCGTCGGATAGCGGGGGGTGACCGCGGTGAGATCCCCGATTCCCGTCCCGAGGACGGGCAGGCCGAGGCGTTCGAGGACCTCGACGGCCGCCTCCCGCTCGGCGAGCGTCGTCAGTCCGATCATCTCGGCGCCGGTGTAGGCCGAGTCCAGCCGCAGCGCGACGGCGAGGTCGGCCAGGGAACGGCGCACGGACGTCTCGTCGCCCGCCGGGATCCAGTGGACGATGTCGTAGTCGGCGTCGAACCGGTGGGCGAACTGGGCCGCGACCGCGCTCTTGC
>NZ_JAMPTM010000006.1 GCF_025403375.1 Frankia gtarii | reverse complement strand
CGCCCCACCCGCCCATGATGGTCGGCCAGCCGCCGTTGCGGCCGCCGCGACCTCGGGCCAGCCGAAGCGTCCGCCACCCGGCCCAGCGAGCCCGCCACCGCCGGCGTCCTTCGCCCGGCCGAGTCCTCGATGGTGTGAACCTGGTTGCTGACACCTGGCCGCGACCTACGCGAACCGGACCCGGAGAGGTAGCGTCGATGGCGTGCGCCGGCTGTTGTTTGCACCCTCGTGGATAGCGCGTCATCTCCTCGCGCTCGCTCTGATCGCGCTGTTCATCCGCATGGGGGTGTGGCAGCTGACCAAGGGCGAGTCGGCGCAGGGCTCGTTGCAGAACCTCTTCTACGGGGTCGAGTGGCCGATCTTCGCCGTCTTTGTCGTGTACTGGTGGTACAAGATGATCAGGGAAGAGCTGGCGCCCACGGACCTCAGCGGTCCCCAGTGGGGCGCGGGCGGGCGGATCGCCCCCGAGGCACCCTGGCGGCCGGAGCTGGACGGCCCGCGGATGTTGTCCCCCGGGTCGAGCTCCTCGCCCGAGAAGGACGAGGAGCTCGACGCCTACAACCGCTACCTCACCTCGCTGTACGAGCGCGACGTGCTGGTCGAGGCCCTGAAGCAGCTCGAACCCAAGCAGATCGACCCCAAGCAGATCGCCTCGAAGCAGATCAACGCGAAACAGATCAACGGAGCCCGCCGATGACCCCCGCCCCCTCCCGCATCGCCGGGGGACGTTCCGCCACGCCGGCGGTCCGAGCCGCCCTGCTGCGGTACCGCGTGATCGCTTACGTCGTCGGCGTCGGCCTGATCCTGCTGGTCTGCGTCGGCATGCCACTGAAGTACGCCGGCGACAACGACGCCGTCGTCGCGACCGTCGGTCCGATCCACGGCGTGCTGTACGTGGTGTACCTCGCCTGCGCGTTCGACCTGGCGAGCCGTTGCCGGCTGTCGCTGCCGCGAACGATTATGATCATGCTCGCGGGCACGATCCCGTTCCTGTCGTTCGTCGCCGAGCGCTGGGTCAGCGCCCTGGTCCGCCGCGAGCACCTCGCGGAACCGGCAGGCGCCAAGCCTGCCCGCCCCGCCACCGGCGAGACGGCTGAGGCCTCCGCCCGCTGACCGTCCACGGTCTCAGTGCACTGCCCCCACCAGTGCACTGGTGGGACGGAAAGGCCGCGTGTCGCCGAGCTGGCAGCGTGGCCGTCACGCGCAGCCGGCCGGAGCCAGCCCCGGAGCCAGCCCCGGAGCCGTCGCCGCACCGGTGCGCTGGCGGACCGCTGCAAGCGCGGGGCGTCGCCGTCTGGCGGGCACGGCGACCGTGATGACCTCGCCGAGCCCGAGCCGCCGCAGCCGGGTCGGGCGGAACAGCCCGCCACCGGCGGCGGACAGCACCTGGTCGATCTCGGTGCCGAAGGCGAGCAGCCGCCCGTCCGACCAGGTGATCAGCTCGGTGCGGGCGCCCGATGGTCGGGCGAGGACCAGCCGGGCCCGCGCCGGTTCCCAGACGACCGTGACGGCGCCGGCGCCGGGCCCCAGCAGGGCCCACCGGCCACCGGCGCGGTAGACGGCGGCGGATGCCTGCGCCGACCCGCGGGCGCCGGCGGCCCACGGCGCAGGGTCGGCGATCACCACGAGCCCGGCGTCGTCGACGACGATCGGCGAGGTCGGGTCCGCGTCCGGATCCGCCGCGCTCACCGCTCCGAACACCCCGTCGGTGTGCACTCCGCGCGCCGCGGGCAGCCCGGACGCGGAGGAGGCCAGCATCGTGGTGAGCACCGACCGCCGCACGTCGACTCCATCCAACCGGACCAGCCCGCAGACCGTCATCGGCTCCTCCGTCCTCCCGCCCCGCCCGGACACGCGGCCCGCGCGCGAACATGACGTCCGGCGCCGCGGTGGGCTCGCGCACCAGCGACCGGGCGCACGCGCCGCGGCGGGCGGCCACGGGTGCTCCAGCGCCGGAACGTAGCAGTTCCGCGCCCGTGTCACCGACCCGTTGACCGCAATCGCAGGCGCAGTCGGAAAACCGGCAGCTCACGGAGTTTCGGCCGTCCGGCGGAAAACACCGGACGGGTCCGACGCCGCCCCCCAATGGGACCGGTCAGGCGGCGCCGACGCCGGACTGCTCGGGTTCCCGCTTCACCCGCCGGGCCGCGATGACCGGATGGGCCGGACATTCGACCAGGTGGTCGTCGAAGCCCTGCACACTCGGCCAGGACTGATGGCATGAGCCGCAATGGGTCGTGGCCGGATCGGTCCACCGCGCATCGCAGCCGGCACAACTGGCCGTAACCGCGCTATGCGCGCCGGCTTCTGGCTGCCGACGGCGGGGCACCTGGATCGGCAGTGTCGGTTGCCGGCTGGACTGATCCGGATCGGGGTGCAGGGTCACGGAAATCGCGCGGGGACGCCGAGGCGAGGAGACGGCGGCCGGGATCGCGCGAGGGGATGTCGACCGACGGGGAGGCACCCGGCCATCCTGTCGCAGACCTGCACAAGCGTCACGCAACCGGCCGTCGAGTCTTCAGGGTGTTTGTCCAGTGCCAACGCTCCGGAGACGGCCAGGTCGGGGCGATCCCGCCTACTCCGGGCATCTCGCGCAACCTTTCGGGCCACTCAGGACAGGCGGCCTTGGCGGACATCATCAGGCACGGACATCACAATGCACGAACACTGGGTCATGTCACGGCGAACGACGGCACGATCGGCGCCGGTCGGACTGGCTACGGTTGCCCGTATGACGACCCCCTCGGCGGGACCCGACCCGATGGACCCTGCGCCCGGGGGTGCCCGGATGGGCGTGGGCACGCTGTTGCGCCAGTGGCGGGAACGGCGCCGAGTCAGTCAACTCGAACTAGCACTTCGGGCGGATAGCTCCGCCCGGCACATCAGTTTCGTCGAGACCGGCCGGGCCACGCCGAGTCGAGCCATGGTGCTGCGGCTGGCCGAACATCTCGACGTCCCGGTGCGGGACCGCAACGCGCTGCTGATCGCCGCCGGCTATGCCCCGGCCTATCCCGAGACCCCGCTGCACGACCCGGCGATGGCCACCGTGCGCGCCGGGTTGGAGCAGCTGCTCGCCGCCTACGAGCCGAACCCGGCGCTGGTGCTCGACGGGCACTATGACGTTGCACTGACCAACCGCGCGGTGCTGGTTCTACTCACCGGCGTGCCGGCGGATCTGCTGCGCCCACCGCTGAACGCGATGCGCCTCACCCTGCACCCGCGGGGGCTCGCGCCGCGGATCGTGAATCTGGCGGAATGGCGGGCGCACCTGCTGGAGAGAATGCAGCGGACCATGATTCTGCGCGGCTCGCCGATGCTGCGCGCGCTCTACGACGAGGTGGCCGCCTATCCCGTTCCCGACCGGCCGGCCGGTGACAATCCGGGTGCGGACACAGGCCTGGGATCGGCGAATGCGCCGCCGGCCGACGGGGAACCCCCGGCGCTCGCACTGCCGATGCGGATCGTCGTCGAGGGCCACCTGCTCACGCTCATCTCGACACTGACGACGTTCAACACCCCGATGGACGTCACCGTCTCCGAGCTGGCGGTCGAGACGTTCCTACCCGCCGACCCGGAGACGGCCAAAGTCCTCGCCGCCCTCGGCGAGCGGCGGTGACCCGGCCGGCGTTCGAACTGGCCGGCCCGCCGGGCCACCTCCCCCGCTATGCCGCCTGCCTGGGCCAGGCCACCTGGCCGTGGGGCTATGCCGCCCCGGTGGGCACGCGGTCCAGGAACCCACTGACGGTCCGGATCCGCCCGTCCGCGGCGAGGGTGAGCACGTCGAACCCGGCGACGGGCGTCGACCCGTCGGTTGGTGACACCAGCTCCCAGCCGAACCGCGCGACGTCGTGGTGGCCGTCGACGGTCCCGACCGGGCGGAACGTGAAGCCCGGGAACTGCCGGTGCACCGCGGCGATCAGCTCGGCGATTTCGTCCCGGCCGACGACCTCGGCCATCGGGTCGGTGTAGCCGCCGTCCGGTGTCCACGCCGCGCTGACCGCCGCCGCGATCCGGTCCGGCTCGGTCGCGTTCCAGGCGGCGAAGTAACGTTCGACGGCCTCGGTGTGCAGGGTCACAGCTCATCTCCCTGTGGTTTCATCCCGGCGGATCCATCTGCCACCGGGGTCGGCCATTCCGACCGGATCAGCGTCGCCGCCGACGGCGGACCCGTCGATTACCCGCGGGGTAAGGCGGTGGGCGACGTCAGGAGTCGAGGTAGGCGGCCGGCTCAGCCGGTCAGGGCGGGAGACCTGTTCGGCTCGGGGAGCCGGGCATGGGCCCGCCACTCCTGCGGGACCCTCAGGAGAGGATCTCCGCGGCGACCCGGTGCAGGGCGCGGCACAGTCCGACCTCGTCGGTGTAGAAGGTGAAGTCGGTGAGGATGTCGGCGGCGTTGACGATGATCGCGTACCGTCCCGACGGACTGGACAGACATCGGCGAACAGGGCGCTGATCTGCCGGGCCACCGGCAGATCAGCGGGCCGCCCGACGCCTGAGCGGGTCAGAACCGCCGTGCGGATGCCGCCGGGAATCGCGCAGAACCCTGGCAGTGCGGAGGGCGTGGGATTCGAACCCACGATGAGGATCACTCCCCATAGCGGTTTTCAAGACCGCCGCCATCGGCCACTAGGCGAGCCCTCCTGACCTGCGGAAACATCGTCAGGCTACGTCCGGCTCGCCGGAGTCTGCCCGCCATGTGCCCGCCGGGTGCGGATCCAGGATCTCACAGCCCGCGGACGTGGCGTCCGAGACATCACCCGACCGCCCCGGCTCGCCGGCCAGCCGATGGCCCGTCAGTGCGTCCGTGATCCGATCGTTGACGAAGTGGTCCTGTCCGTCCACGCAGTTCGCGTACACCCGCAGCAGGACGTCGACGCTGTGCCCGGCCCGACGGGCGACCTCCGTTGCCGGAACTCCGGCATTCAGCCACAGCGACACCGCCGCGTGCCGCAGGTCGTACGGTCGCCGCGCGAGTGGGGACGCCGCCTGAGCCGGTGTCAGCGCCGCCGCCCGAGCCTGCCGCCACAGCGCCGTGTAGTGACTGTCCTGCGGAGGGCCGCCCCGCAGGGTGCGGAACAGCCGGCCGCCCTCCCCCGTCCCGTAGGTGTCGAGGTGCCGCCGCAGCAGCGCGACGAGTTCGGGCGGGATCGGAACCGGCCGGGTCTCGTTCTGGCCACGCCGCTTCAGCCCGCGCCGGTCACGTGGCCTGCCGTCATCCGTCCAGTCACTGCCCGCCCGCGGTTCGGAGCCCACCAGGTCGAGCCGCCCCCAGCCCTGTTCGGGAAGGGTCAGGTTGTCCACCGTGATCGCGAGGGCTTCGGACGGGCGGGTGCCCGCGTAGTAGAGGCAGCCGAAGAAGGCCGTCAGCCGGTCGCCTGTCCGGGCCTGCTTCGAGACCGCGTCGAGCAGCGCCCGCACCTGCTCCGGGTTCGCGACCACCCGCCGGTCCACCGTCTTCGCCACCTCTGCCGCCTTCCACTGCACCCGTTCCACCGGGTTCGAGTCGAGAAGCTGCTGTTCGACCGCGTAGCCAAGGGCGTGATGCAGCACGGCCCGCTTGCGACGGAAGGTCGTGGCCGCCGACGGGGTTCCGTCCTGCTTGCGCCCGCACGCGCCGAGGGCCGCCCGGATGACGGCCGGATCGCTCATCGCCGCTACCGTGACCGACGCCGACGAGATCCAGGCCAGCGCCGAGGCGATCTCCTCGGGTCGCACCGTGTCCCGCTTCGAGTGGTTGAACGCCCACCCGTACAGCGCCCGCCGGAGCACCTTCGGATCGGGCGCGCCGCGGGTCGAGGTCACGAGCACGGCCGTCACGGTCGCCAGCGCATCCGCCATCGACCGCCTGGACTTCGGCGCGGCGGACGCCCACACGTGCCCGACATAGGCACGGGCGAAGTCGACCCAGCGAGGCGAGTTCTGCGCCCGGACCTCCGAGACGGGTCGCCCGGTGGCGACGTCGAACGCCTCACCAGCCCGAGCCGCCTTGACCAGCTTGTTCCGAAAGCCGTCAGCGAGTGCTTTTGTACGGAAGTACTCGTCACGTTCACGGCCGGCAACCGACCAGCGGAACCGCCAGGGTCGGCTACGCCCGTCGTTGCGCTTCTTGATGTCCCAGAACTTGACGTCGAAGCTGGTTTCGCCGCTCACGCCGCGTCCTCCGCGAGGTTGCGGAGCCAGTCATCCAGCCACGAGCGTCGGATCCGGACGTCCCCGTTGGGAAGCTTCACTGAGCGGGGGCCGATCCCCAACTGACGCCAGCGGTAGAACGTCGACCGCGGGACACGGACCTCCGCGATCACGTCCGCCACGGTGAGCCATTCGTCGTGGGCCGATTCCCTGCCAGCCCTGTGGATCATGTGCGCCTTTCCAGAGATCACGGGCGTGCCGGAACACGCCGATGGATGGAGTCGGGTGGGGTCGCGAACGGAGCGGACAGCCCGCGTCGTCGGTGGCCGCCCGCTCCGGTCCGCCGCCCGTCAGAGAAGCCGGGGCGGGAGGTCGGCCCGCCGGGCACGGCGAAGGAGGCTGGCAACGGTGGTCACCGTCGGCGCGTCCCAGCGCGCGAGCCACCGGATGATCGTGTGATCGTGCTCGCCGAGGTCGACCCCGGTCAGGGAGTCGTAGACCGCGTCGGCGAAGTGCTCGGACGGCAGGCCCCCCGGCGGCCGGTTGATCGGGCCGGTCGGGATCCACCGGTCGATGCGGTTGGACCGACCGGGCTGAAGGTCACCGAGCGGCGACCGGGTGGCGCCGGGGGCCGTTCCCGGCACGGGCCGGAAGACGAGCGTGACGTTCACGTCGCCGAAGTGGTCGGTGAAGATCGCGCTTGCCGGGAGGGCACGTAGGGCCCCGACCAGGTCGCGGACGTCCGCGCCGGGCCGAAGGACGATCGCGTGGTCGCCCTGGGCGGTCCGGCGGATGCTGGCGAAGGGCTCGTCATCCTGGGGGTTGCGCCACGGATTGCCGGAAGGCGGGAAGATGGTCACAGGTCTCGCTCCCTTGCTGCGTGAGGGTCGGGATCAAGGCCCCGTCCGGCGCCGGAATCGCCGGCACGGGGCCGCCCACAATGATCAGAACTGGTGATCAGACTTTTGGGTCGCGGCGCGTCGAGCCGCGCGAGGAGACCGCCGGGCGGTCAGATGCCGTCGATCGGTTCGATGTCGAGGCCCGCGGCGTCCGACCAGGCTCGCCGGGCCCTCAGCCAGGCCAGCTTCGCCACATCGATGTCAGGCCGGCACCGCCCGATCAACAGGTCGATGGTCTCCAGCACGGCGCGGTCGGTGGTCCCCATGGCCGCCGCGACCAGCCACTGAAGGACGCCGAGCAGCCGCATGTACTCGGCGAAGGCTTCGTCGCACGCGACGTTGGCGCGCAGTTCGTCGACACTTCCGATCTTGTGCATGGCGAGGTGCTCCCTTGCTGCGTCAGGGATCGGTTCGCGGAGCGACCACCGGCGCCGGAATCGCCAGCAGGCCCCACCCTTGGCGGTCGCCAAGGCCTTTCGAGGATCTCCCGTGGGTTTGCGACTGTCAAGTACTCTCCGGGCATGACTCAGCACCTGATGGGGACGGCGGAGATCGCCGAGCGGTTGGGTGTCAGCCGGCAGCGGGTACACCAGATCGAGACGGGCGACCCGACGTTCCCGAAGCCGGTTGCCGAGCTGTCCGCCGGCAAGGTGTGGGAGACGGCCGACATCGAACGGTGGATCGCCGCGCGACGTGCGCCGAGGCCATCAGGCAGCACGTGACGCTGCCGCACCGTCGGGACAACCTGGTGGCCCGCCGGTAGTCGGAGCGCGAGCCGCGTCGAGCTGTGCGCGCCAGGCACGGCGTTGCGCGACGGCTTGCAACAACAGGTGTTCGCGTCGAGGTGCCGTCGGGTCACCGGGCCGCAGCAGGGTGCAGACCGTCCGAGCCGGATCGGCATCAGGGCCAGGGCCGCCCGCCGGGCCGCTACCCGAGCCGGAGTCGGTGTGGCCGAGTGCTTCGAGTTGTTCACGGACCCAGGCGATCCGGTCGGCCCGATGATCGGCCAGTGTCTTGCCGGACCACTTCCGGGAGACGAGGACGCGCCGTCCGCCGAAGCCGAGGGTCTCCCGCCGGTGTGCCTTCCCACGGCACCGGCCCGGGACGAGGCCCGGTTTCGGGTTACGTGGCTGGACGCCGTACCGCAGCCAGTTCGAGCAGCCAGGCGAGCACGGTTCGTGGCGCAGCGCGTCCGCGAGCCGTTCGACGTGCCGCCGGTGCGCGTCGGTCGCGGTGTCGTGGCAGGTGTCGAGACTTTTGGTCAGGTACTTGCACAGGTAGCCGATCATGCGGCCGGTGTGGGTCGAGTTCGCGGTGACGCCGTCCGCGCGCAGTTGCGGGCCGAAGCGGACCACGTGCGCGGGTTCGTCGTCCTCGCCGATCGCGTCGAGCGCCTCGTCCCAGGTCGGCAGCGCCGCGCCGGAATCCGGGTCGCGGTAGCCGCCGGTCGCCTCGTCCCAGACCGGTAGCCGGTCGTCGCCGTAGACCTGCCGGTCACACGACGGCCACCACACCTGGTGATACGTCGCCGCCGCCACCTGGCGCAGCAGCACCCGCGGGACCGTGCCCCGGATCGCCGCGTGCAGGTGCGGAGCAAGCCGCCGTTGCGGTTCCAACGCGGCGAAGTACTGCACATCCCAGCCCACAGAACGGCGCAGGTTCTGCCAGAACCGGTCGATCAGCTTCGGGAAGTGGATCGCGTCCCGCGCCGCCCGCCGGTAGTCGTACGACCCCGGATCCACCGGGGTGCCGTCCGAGGTCACCCGGCCGTAGGTGTCGCAGGTCAGCGTGAGGAACATCGACGGCCGCCACACGCTCCCGTCCGCCGCCTCGTACGTCCGCCCGACGGTCCGCCGGTTGATGGGCAGCCGGGGCAGGTCGGGGGCGTCCTGGCGCCGCCGCGTCGAGCGGACCCGACGAGGACGCTCCCGATCCTCCGGAGCCGCCCGGCCCCGCACGCCCAGGGCGTTGAGTTCCTCGTCCACCTGGCCGATGAGTTCGTCGATCTCGGCGATGCCGGCCGTGTCCCCGGCACGGTCGGCATCGCGGCGGAACGCCTCCAGGTCCGCGCGGAACCCGGCAAGAACCTTCGCGTCCTCCGATGGGGGATCCGGGTCGGGAACGGGTTCGTCCTCCAGATGCCACCCTGCCTTGCACTGTGCCATCCTCAGCCGCCGCGCCCTCTCCGCGCACGACGGGCACTTGCTCGCCAGGGTGGCCCCGCACGGCACGGGGATGATCTCGGTTTCGCCGGTGTCGAGGTTCGTCCGCCGCATCGCCATCGGCCGCACGCACACCCCGTTCTCCAGGGCGACCGCTTCGACGACCTGGCGGGCCAGCGGCAGACGCATCCGCGCGGCCCGGGAGCCGGGGCGATCGTCACGATCGTCACGGCCGAGCGTTTCAGGGACAGTCGGGGAGGCTGGGGTCACGCGACCTCCCCGAGGTCGACCAGATCTCCTGGATCGGCCGGGCCGTCGCCGTCCTGGCAGGGATTCAGGTCGGGAACCCAGCCGCCGCCACCGGATCGGCGGTAGGAGATCACCGTCCGGTTGATCTCGGCATCGTTGACGAAGGCCGCCCGGACCCGGACCGGTTCGGGCTGTCCCTCATGCAGCACGTAGCCGACACCGGGCAGCGAGACCGGGATCTCGTCCGCCCGCGCCCCGCGGTCCCGGGCGCCGGAGCCGAGCACGAGGTCAGCCTGTTCCGGTTCGGTCATCCGCAGCGCGACCCGGACCGGGAACAGGTCCCGGAACGGGAGCACTTCCTTACGCGGGTCCTGCACCGCCGCCAGGACCACGACCCCGGGGGCACGGCCCTGGGAGAGCAGCAGCGGCAGCGCCGCGCCGATCCGCTTCTTGACGTCCCGATCGGTGACGTAGGCGGTCAGCGAGGCGATTTCGTCGACCACGACGACGATCAGCGGATCGCCGACGGTGGGGGTGTGCAGCCGAGTCCGGCCCCGCAGCCGTTCCGTGCGTTCCTGCATCACGCCCACCGCGTCGTCGAGCAGGTCAGCGATCGTCTCCGTGGTGGTGGCGAACCGGGCGAACAGCGGTTCCCCGAAGGCCAGTTCCATGCCTCCCTTTGGATCACAGACCCAGAGCTCCACCAGGCCCGCCCGGACCGCCGGGCCGAGGCCGCGGATGATCGACCACAGCACCGAGCCCTTACCGGCGCCGGTGGCACCCGCGACGAGGAGATGCGTCCCGCGGACGGGCAGCGTCCACGGGTCTCCGTCTTCCTGCCGGCCGACCGGGACCGCACCCAGGCCCGCGACGAGCAGGTCAGGTGCGGTCCCGGCATCCTCCGATCGGTCCGCGTCCGGGCCGTCGGGTCGCGGGGTGTCGAGGTCAGCAGGGGCGACCGGGGCGGTCAGGGTGTCCCGGCGGTGGAAGTGCAGCCGGACGAACCTGTGTTCCTCCGCCCGGACCTGGCAGCGCCGGGCCCGGAACACGTGCCGCAGCGCTTCGGCCTGCTCCGCCCACTGCCCCGGAGTCTGGCCGGGCAGCAGCTCCACCCGCAGGACGTCCACGGCCCGGGTCGAGCGGATCGAGCGGATCCGGGGGAAGTACTCGTCAAAGGTCACCTCGTCTCCGGTGGACGCCGGCATGCGGATCGCCAGGTCGGTGTGCACCATCGCCGGCCGCCACCGCCACCGGTACACGAACGCCAGCCGGGCACGGCCCCAGACCCACCGGGCCAGCCACCGGCACGAACGGGCGTGCAGCCGACGCCACGCCACGGCGACGAGCACCAGGCCGACGAGCAGGCACAGCAGGCCGAGCGGGCCGAACCGGTGCCAGAACAGCGCCAGCCCGACCGCGGCCGGCACGGCGACCCGATGGCGCCAGCACCAGCGCACGGCCAGCACCAGGGCCTTCACGGCCACCGCCAGGACGAGCATCCACACCGGGACGCGCACCTTGTCAGCCCGGGAGGGAACCCGGGGGAAAGCCTGGTCACCGTTGATTCTGGACATGGCAGATACCACCTGTTTTCGAGCGCACGAAACCAGAGAGAGGAGAAAGGGGAAGGACGCGCCCGGGGCTACAGCGGGGAAGTGCGGCAGCCCCGGGGGCGATCCGTGTTTCCGTCGCGGATTACGCGGCGAGATGCTCCGGCGGATCGCCGAGCACCGCGAACCGGATACGCTCACACTCGATGAGGTAGTCGTTCACCGCGGCGAGCAGCGCGTACGCGAATTCCACATGGTCCGAGGTGACCGCGTCATTCGTGACGGACAGGGACAGGTGCGTTTCACCGGCCCGCACCGACAGGATCGGCGGACGGTCCGGGTACGTGTGGCAACGCACCGACCAGCCGGAGCCGACGTGCACGCCGAGATGCGCCGACGAGCTACGCCGTTCGAGCCCGCTCATGCCGCCACCCCGCCGTTCCCGCGCCGGACCGAGCCCGGAGCGCGCATCCCACCGGCCCGCAGCGAGAACGCCACCCGCGGCTTGTCCGCCACCCGCCGGTCCACGTAGGGAAGCACCGTGAGTTGGTCGAACTCGACCGGGCGGAACGGCGTACCCGGCATCAGGTCCGGCGGGACCGGCTGCGCCGCAGCGATCATCCGGACCTTCACCTCCGTCGTCCTGGCCTCCGGGTCACCGTCGACCACCCGCACCGCCCACATCGGCTGACCGGTCTCCTCGTCCCGCTGCTGCGGGTCCGCCGCACCACTCCTGATCTTGTCGTAGTCGTTGACCGGCTCCACGCCGACAACGAAGGCACCCGCCGGGAAAACCGTCGAGAACGCGACGGGAATCCTTCTCGGTACCGCCACTGCATCTACCTCCCGGGAGACGACCCGCCGACCCCGGACCAGCTCCGGAAGCGGGCATGGATCTACCATGCTCCGCCGGAAGAGCGCTTTTCAAGCGGTAGATCGTCAATGCATATTCAGTCGGGATCGGACGATGCAGTCACGGCATGACGTCATGCAGTCCATGCAGAGTCGATATGCCCCGCCGACCAGCACATCTATGTGCGCCGCGAATTCGTTAGCATTCCGTCTATGACTGATCGCCTCGCCGGTCGGAGCGGTTCCGGCATCGACGCCGCCCAGGACGACGAGGACTGGCAGGCCGTTGCGGCAGCACTCAAGGCCCGGATGTCCGCCCAGCGCATCGGGCAGCAGGAGTTGGCGGACCGAGCCGGCATATCAGTGTCGACGCTGCGGCTCGTGCAGCACGGCGCGAACCGGCGCGTGCGGAACCGCACCCTGACCGCGATAGCGCGTGCTCTCGACTGGCCGGACGATCACCTCGTCCGCGTGCTCACCGGCAACGGCGAGCCCGGCCCCACCGGCGCCCAGGCCGCACCGATGGCTGTCGGCCTGGAGATCCTCGCCGGAGTGCTGGAGATACGGGACGACATCCGACGGATCGTCCGCCGTCTTGACGAGCTGGACAGCGCGGCCGGAACGGCCGGCGGATAGGTCACCTTCCCCGCGGCGGGACGCGCCGCGGTACGCCGCAGGTGGGCGGACCCGAACACGGCAGAAGGCCGGACCCCCCGAGGGCCCGGCCTTCTGTCATCAAGGGCGGGGCGTCAGCCCAGCGCCGAGGGAGTCCACGACCGTGGACGGCGACGGCGGATCACCTGCCGGCGGAACGCATCCGCCGCGTCCGCCTTCCCGGCCTCGTACGCGGCCCGTTCCTCCTCCGTGGCCCAGCGGCGCGTGCTATCGACGCCGGGCGCAGACGGGTCGAGCTGGAGCATGCCGCGCAGGAGCGTGCCCGGCACCTCCCGCCGGGACAGCCGCACCCCTTCCGCCTCGTAGACGAGGACCACGTCCACGTCGCCGTAGGCTTCGGCGAACCGCAGGCCCGCCGGCATCTCCGCCATGACCGCGTGCAGCGTCTGCGCCGACGAGCCGGCCGGCACCACCAGCGCCCAGGCGTCCGAACCCCACGGCAGAAGACCGACCCCCGGAGCCTCCCCGGTCTGGCACGGCCCGCTGGCCCAGGTCATCGCGAACCCCCGCGTCGCACGAGCCCGCGGCTCGTCCTGACAGTCGACATGCTCCACACCCGATCCCCTCATCTGTCCGCGTCCGGTCGAGCGCCGGCGCCGCCCGCGGAGTTGGAATCGGCACGGACGGCACCGACCAGGGACAATGCTCACCGAGGTCACACAGTCACGGAATGTTGAGTCGGCATTGATGGGCGGCATCAGGCGCCGGACCCGCGCCGCCACCCACACGGGAACAGCGCCGTTTCGGCGCTGGTCAGCCGCTCGATTCGGGCTTGCCATACCGCGACGACATGCTCACAGCTATGCTCAGCGTGCCTGCCCGCTCACGCGGATTTCCCGGCCCGCCACCGATCGAAGAGCGATGGATGACCGCTGACCCACAGCCGACCTGGCAGCGCTACACCGTCTCCCCCGAGCTGCTGGCCCGTGCCGACATGGCCGAGGCACTGCGCGCCCGCGACTTCGGCGCCGCCTTCCTGCTCATACGCAAGTGGGACCACGTCAGCCAGGACCGCATTGCCTCGTCCATCGAAGGCTTCAGCCAGTCCCGGGTGAGCCGGATCGCCAGCGGCAAGGCCAGGGTGGAGGACGTCGACGTGATCGAGCGGATCGCCGACGGCCTCCACATCCCCGGAATCATGATCGGTCTCGCGCCTCGTCCGTGGGAGTCCGGCACTGAGGTCCCCCGGCCCCGCCGGGAGTCCCTCCGGGTCCCGACCCATCTACGGGACCTCATCAGCAGCACCGGCGCCCCACCGGTCGTCCCCCGCCGCGACGAGGTCACCGAGTCGATCCGCACCCTGCTGGCCAGCGTCCAGCCACCGGCACCAGGCCCCGGCGGCGGCCGGCAGGTCGCCCTGCCCCCGTACGACCTCGAAGGGCACATCCTCGCCGCCTGGAGTTCGGGACGGCCCCGCGAGGGCACCCCCGCAATCGTCATGGTGGCCGGATTCCCCGGATCCGGGAAAACCGAGTTCGCGCGGTTCATCGCCGAGATCACCGGATGGCCCCTGCTCGACAAGGACACCCTCAGCCGCCCCCTCACCGAATCGCTGCTCCTGGCGACCGGTGACGACCCGAACGACCGCCACAGCGACACCTACATGGGCCGAATCCGCCCGCTCGAATACCGCAGCATGTTCGATACGGCGTTCGACAACCTCCGGCTCGGCATCACGACCATCGTCACAGCGCCGTTCGTCCGCGAACTCGGCGACCCCCGGTGGGTGGAACGCATGGCCAAGCGCGCCGGAAACTGCGGCGCCGCCGTCGCCGCGGTGTGGCTGCGCTGCGACATCGATTCGATGCGCGACTACATGGAGTCACGCGACGCCGCCCGCGACTCGTGGAAGCTGTCCTACTGGGACGACTACCTCAAGACGATCAACCCCGACGCGCGGCCGGTGTGCACCCACTACCTTGTCGACAACAGCCGGCACGCACAGACCAACCTCGCCGAACAGGCCCGCCGCATCGCAAGCCAGGTCCGCGATGCCTCCTGACGCCGTCATCCTCTACGGCCCACCGGCCGCGGGGAAGGACACCATCACCACCGCCCTGACCAGCCTGGACGATCGCTTCGTACACTTCGACCGGCTCAAGGTCGGAGCCGGAGCACCCAGCCGGTACCGGTACGCCACCGCCGACGACCTCACCCGCCTCCAGGACCGCGGGCAGATCCTGTACGTCAACGAGCGGTACGGCAACATCTACGCCATCGACCGGCCCCGCCTCGACGAAATCACCAGCACCGGGCGGATTCCCGTCGTCCACATCGGCCAGGTCGCCGGCATCGCCGCCCTACGCGCCGAATACGCGGCGCGATGGCTGACCGTCCTGCTCTGGTGCCCCCGCGACATCACGGCCGACCGGCTCCGCCAGCGCGGCAGCACCGACATCCCCGACCGGCTCCGGGCATGGGACGAGACGCGCGCCGACCTCACCGGCATGAGCCCGACCGAGTTCGGCATGATGCTCCGCACCGACCAGCGGGCCCCTGACGAGATTGCCGAACAGATCCGCCGCCAGGTCGCCAGCACCACTCAGGACGCCACGCCCGTTCGCGATGAGCTGGACTGAACCCATGCAGCTCGTCCTACCCACGCTCACCTACCGCCGCCCGGACGGCCGCCTCGACACCACCGCGACCGCCAGCTACGCCGAACGCGCCGCCGCCACGTGGGCGCACCTGTTCATCCTGTCCGGCACCACCACCGGCGGGCACCACGCCACCCCCGCCGAACGCGCCGCCGTCATCGACCTATGGGCCGACACCATCGGCACCGACCGCCTGACCGCATGCTGCTGGACCCGCGACGACATCGACCACGCCCAGCGCAAGAACGTCATCCCAATGGTCGCCATGCTCAACCTCACGGACCAGGCCAAAGCCCTGGACTTCCTGTCGAGTCTCCCCCGTCCCGCCTACCTCTTCAGCCACCCCGAGTACAGCCCCGCCACCTTCACACCGGCACTGGCCACAGCAACCGCCCGCGCAGGGGTTCTCCCCGCCGGAGCGAAAGTGTCGAAGATGCCCGTGGACCAGATCCAGGAGCTACGGGCCAGCACCGGCCCTGAGTTCACCATCTGGGACGGAAGCCCACGACACATCGCCCACAGCCTCACCGCCGGAGCAGACGGCATCGTCGCCGCACCCCTCAGCCACCTACCCGAGCCGTTCCCCCGCCAGGACATCACCGAGGTACAGCACGCCATCGACACCACACAGACCCACCTCGACGGTCTCCCGACCCGGGACGCGCGAACCGCAGCCCTGTTCCACTTGGCGAGATGAGCGACAGAAAGTCGACTGTGACGTCAGGTATCTGAATCTGGGTCGCGCCCCGTCCTCCAGCATGGGTCCGCCCATGGCTCTGACAGAGTGGTCCCCATGGTCACCGAACTCGCCGTCGATGCGTCGAACGCCGCCCAGCTCTCCAGCTGGGACGGCGCTGGAGGCACTTTCTGGGTCGCCAACGCCGATCGCTTTGACGAGGGGATTGCCGCCTACCATGATCGATTTTTGGCTGCGGCGCAGATCGCTGAGACAGCGACGGTGCTCGATATCGGGTGTGGCAGCGGACGGACCACCCTGGACGCAGCCCGTCGCGCCGCTGGCGGATCAGTCCTGGGTGTGGATCTCTCCTCGGAGATGCTCGAACTGGCCCGGCAGCGGCAGGAACGCGAGCACATCACGAACGCGACGTTCAAGCAGGCCGACGCGCAGGTCTGCCCTTTTCCCGCCGGAACCTTCGACCTCGCCGTCAGCCGGCACGGGGTGATGTTCTTCGGCGATCCGCTCGTTGCCTTCACCAACCTCGCTCGTGCGCTCCGCCCCGGGGGGCGCATAGTCCTGCTGACCTGGCAGCCGTTCGAACGCAACGAGTGGCTCAAGGCTTTCTTCACCTGCCTGTCCGCAGGCGGTCAGATGCCTGTTCCACCGTCGGACGCGCCGAGCCCGTTCGCGCTCAGCGACCCTGACCGGATCCGGTCGCTGCTGGACGCAGCCGGGTTTTCCGACATTGAGGTGGAGGGTCTCGTCGAGCCCATGTACTTCGGTCCCGACCCCGACGACGCCTTCCAGTTCGTCTCCGCCCACCATGCCGGCCTGGTACGCGACCTCGATCCTGCCACCAAAGCTCGCGCCCTCGACGGCCTACGCACCAACCTGGCCGAGCACCACACCGAACGAGGAGTCCTCTACGACTCGGCGGTCTGGCTCGTTCAGGCCCGCCGAGACTGACGGACCCTCCCAGCTGATCGAGACTCGACACCAAGGGCCAGCGACTGCCGAATTGTTCATTTTAGGATCAAGAGGCGGCACAGCCCGCGCGACGCGACCGCCTGCGCGCGGCCGTGAACGGCCGTGCTCGCCGGGCCCGTCGCGGTCCGCGCTACATCATCCACCCTACGCGCTCCTCAAATGTTGCTCGGGAGCTTGTGGATAGTCGCCCCGCATATTTTCGGGGATGAACTTAGAGTAAGCCTCTCTAAGGTACTGGGTAACACGCTCGTCGGTCGCCTCATAAGAAAGTTGATCACGGAAGAACGACAATCTCTTGTCCGCAGCATGAAAAAGCTCGCCCCAGGTCTTGACCCAGATTTCATACTCTGGCTGATTATCGGCCATGCCAGGAAGCCAACCTTCCTGCCGTATCTGCCTTCTTATTTCGGGATGCGTTTCATAGGTAACGAGAAAAAATTTCCATTTAACGTCGACTCCCCGAAATTGCGGATCGTCAACAATAGCAGCCGCGTAGTCTCGGATCTGTTGGAGCTGCTTTCTTCCTACCCTTACAGACGGCCGCTTTAGCTCTACAATGAGCCTTTCGCTATAGCTCTCACCACCGATACCACGATAAAGGAGAATGTCGACACGTCCCGCTCGCCCATCCTCTTGAACTATCTTATCGAGCCGCCCTTCAAGTACCGTGTCTTCACCCAGCATGTCCAGGTGAGACTCCAGAACGGAAGTTAGGCCGACTTCAGACCTGGCAAGGTCCCACTCTTCACCGAATAGCCAAAGATTCTGCGAAATCATTGGGTGAAGCTGGTCAACCTCACGAAGCTCCCTACGAAGCTCTCGGTCCGCAAGAATTTTCCTTAAACCACCAACAAAATTTAGCCTGTTTGTTACAGTAGTTGCTGCGGCGATGACGCTCGATAGCTCTGTCTGCGCTAGCAACTTCGTGAGATGATCTCGCTCCTCATCGGTTATATTCAAGACTTGATCGAGGATTTTCCGAAGACCATTAGGCTCATTTTCGAGAACCGATTGAATTAGTCGTACTGAAAGCTTCCGAGGAGTGCCCTTAGGCGGTAGTGCTGTTCGGGCCACAGTCACGACCAGATCGAATGTCTGCCGCTCAACAAGACGTGTTGGAGCTAGATCGGTTTCGTCGTAGGGATAAATACCTTCATCGCGCAACTCACGAACAATCTGACCCGAAATCTCCTGCTGTCGCTTTCGGACATGCGCACGAATCGCCTTCTCGGCTGCATGCAGGAGACCGGAATGCTCCATGTGGAGCATGTGAAGATCTTCGGATGACAGCCCTTTAAATCGGCCCGAACGCAGGTATGGAGTGAAATAGACAATTGCATCGCTCCACTCTTGACCGTATTCCGAAAGAGCAATTCCCGAGTCGTCGCATATCAACATCTTTTGGGCCGGAATTCGCTCTTTCCACTCTACGATGGAAACCGTGGGAGCGACGGGATCGGATACATATTCATCTGGCACCTCAAAAGATAGATCTACGACTTCCGCGATTAGCGATTCCGGGTCTAGGCGAGTCCCTTCGTAGAAAATTGAAATGTTGGGGTAGGCGCGCAGATAGAATGCCAGCAAAGAAGTGATTCTAGTTCTTGCATTCGCACCCTCTAGCGAACCCAACCTCTTGCCCTGAGGGACATCTATTATGACCGATGTTCCTGTGTCTTCCACGCACACTTGAGAATCTGGAATGGTCCACACGGTCGGCCTACTAAGATCGGCCGATATCCTCGTCCGGACGCACTTTCCATCAACTTTGGCAACAGATTCCCAAACAAGTCTGTTACCCAGGGAGAAACCGTACAGACGACCTTCACCATGTCGCCCATGCAGAATTCTTTGATTTCCGGTCGTGTGACTACGAGCCGCTTTCCAGGTATCGCCGTAACGCTTGAAAGATTCTTGGGCAACTTGCGGACTTATACCCTCACCATTGTCCCTGACGACAATCTTTTCAATCGCACCCAGAGTGTTCCGAATGAAATCGACATCAACCCTATCGGCGTTGGCGTCGAAAGAATTCCAAATCAGCTCACATATGGCGGAGATTGGCTTTTTCCTAGAGAATTGGAGAATCTTTGACTCCCCAACTTCCAAAAATACTTCCACTACAGCACCCCCGCGCCATCCGCCACAGATCCTCGATTTGAGCTAGCTATGCTACATAGCTCGCCCATCGGGCCCACGCTAGCATGATCCACGCATCGACGAGCCGCTTCCATCGAGGTGTACCAGCAGTCGCTACGTACGGCCCCGCGAGGTGCTGGCAGGAACACCGATTACTTGCTTTCCGACAAAACAATGGCGCTACGCCGGCTCGTCGATGGGACGACGCTCTGTAACCGTCGCAGGCTGGGGCAGCGTACTGCAGTTGCACTGCAACGGGGCTGGATGTCTCTAGACGCCAGTGGACATCACAGTACCCACGACCTGCACCGATGGACGTCGGTGGACGTTCGTGGACGGTGCGCGCCGAGCCCTCTCTGTCAGGCTTGAGTGAGACACCCTCCCGGGTGTGGGCTGGCTACGGAGGGCTTGATCGGAGATCCTGTTGTTCATGGAGTCTGAGTCGCAGGAGCGTCCGGACGGATCCCGACCGCCGTCGCGTGATCCGGCGCCGCGTCCGTCGCGGCGGGTGTTCAGCACGGCGTACAAGCTGCGGATCGTCACCGAATATGAGAACGCCCCGCACGGCGAGAAAGGCGCGGTCCTGCGGCGGGAGGGATTGTTCTCCTCGCATGTGGTGGAGTGGACCCGAGCTCGTGACGCGGGAGCCTTGGGAGGAGCAGGTGCCGCGGTCCGTGCTCCGGAGAGGAAGCCCGGGAAGTCCGCGGAGCAGGTCGAGTTGGAGAAGCTGCGCCGCGAGAACGAACGGTTGAAAGCACGGCTCGCGACGACCGAGACCGCGCTGGATATTATGGGAAAAGCGCGCGCTCTCTTGCAGCAAGTCTCCGAGAGAGCGGACTTCGACCAGCAGTAGACCGGGTGTTGAACGGGGCGTTTGATGAGCTTCGCGGGGCGGGTGTTCCGGTGAAGCGGGCGTGTGTTCATGTCGGCCGGTCCCGGGCGACGCATTATCGGCATGCCGCTCCGCGTGGGCCTGTGTATGGGCCGTGGCCGGCACGGACGCCTCCGCCGGCGACGTTGACCGACGCCGAGCGTGCGCAGGTCTTGGCGCTCCTGGCGAGCCCGGTCTACCAGGATCTTGCGATCCCGCAGGTCTGGGCCCGGGAACTGGACGCCGGCCGCTACTGGTGTTCCCTGTCGACGATGTACCGGATCGCCCGGGCGGCGGGGCAGACCCGGGAACGCCGTGCTCAGGCGACGCACCCGCCGCGGGTCCGCCCCGAGCTGTCCGCGACCGAACCGTCGCAGATCTGGTCGTGGGACATCACCGCGCTGAAAGGACCCGAGAAAGGAGTCTGGTACAAGCTTTACGTCATCCTCGATATCTACTCGAGGTATGTGACCGGCTGGCTCGTCGCCGCCGCCGAGGGCGCGGTGGTCGCGAAGGATTTCATCGCGGACGCGATCCGCCGGAACGGGTCTGTCCCCACCGCGATCCACGCGGACCGTGGCGGGGCGATGGTCTCGAAACCGGTGTCGGAACTCCTCGTCAACCTCGGTGTCCACCGGTCCCATTCACGGCCACGGACATCGAACGAGGTGAGTCAGCGGCGGGAATCTCACCCGCCGCTGCTCTCAGAACCCGGCGTGACAGTCTCCCGTCACCGGGCTCCCACCGTCGAACCAGCAGGCATCGCGCCGTGCTTCCAGTGAGCAAACATCGCCGGGGACACTGACGCTATCTCGGCCAGCTTCCGACGAGCCCGTCCTTTCGCTCGACGCAGTCGCTTGTACTTCCGCATTTCCCACTTCACCAGGAAGGGGTTTATACGCTGTCTCAGGAAGCTCATCAGCCTGGACTTGTAGAAACGCCCGTAGTAGCCGATCCAACCTGCCACAATGGGATTAACCATCGCGGCGAGGTCCCGAAGGCTCGCACTGGTCCACCGACCCAGCTTCCATTGCCGGATGACCCGCGCCATCGACTTCAGTGCCGACTTGCCGACCAGCGGGACGAACCCGCACATCAGCACACCGTCACGTCGCCGGATGGGCGCGCGGCGAAAATCGAAGCCCAGGAACGTGAAGCTCGTTACCGGGTATTCTTCGTCGCGCCCGTCCTGCTTACAATAGACGATCCGGGTCTTATCCGGGTTACAGCGTAACCCGAACTCCAGCAGCCGCTTCTCAACGACACTGCGAAGGTAACTCGCCTGCCGTTGACTGTAGCAGTGCAGGATGATGTCGTCGCAGTACCTCTCGAACCGCACCACCGGGAAGTTCCTGGCGAGCCAGGCGTCCACCGCGTAGTGCAGGAAGAGATTCGACAACAGCGGTGAGATCGCCGACCCCTGTGGAGTTCCCTTAGCCGGAGTGACACGGCTGCCGTCAGGGTGCTGAACCGGCGCTACAAGCCACCGTTTCACGTACAGGACAACCCAGGACAGGTTCGTGTGTTTCTCCACCGCGGCGACGATCTGTGCGTGCGGAACGTTGTCGAAGAATCCTTGGATGTCCAGATCGACAACCCAGGGACGTCGCCAGCACCGCTGCTTGCACACCTCCACCGCGTCCAGCGCGGACTTCCCCGGTCGATAACCGTAGGAATCGGGGTGGAACACTGGGTCCACTTCCGGTTCCAGGATCATGGCCACGGTTGTCTGCGCTATTCGGTCGGCGATGGTGGGCACTCCGAGGATCCGGGTGCCACCATCTGGCTTCGGGATGGAGACGGCTTTCACCGGCTCCGGGAAGTAGCTTCCCGACGACATTCTGTTCCAGAGTTTGAACAGGTTGTTCCGAAGATCCTGTTCGAAATCTGCCAGAGTTTGCCCGTCGATCCCGGCCGCACCTTTGTTGCCGCTGACCTTCAGGTATGCTTCCCATATCAGCGTCTTCGGGATGCCGAACGACTTGCCTGCTGGTTTTGTCTCGCCCATCAATTCCTCCCATTTCTGGTTGATCGCTGGACGACACTCGACGGCACGTCCCCTTCGCTCCGCACCCATTACAGGCACTTCGTCACTACTACGGGACGTTCCGCCCTCCTGGCTCGCACCCGGTACTCCGCGACTCGCGGATTGGCCGCTTGCCGCTCTCCCGGTCGGCCCTTGCTCCAATATGCGGGGCCGATGTCGTGCCGAGGAGTTCTCCTGTTCCGTTACGGAGCCCAAGCCAAGCTCGCGCCATCTTCATGCCGGACACCGCCAGAGCAGTAGACAGGTTTCTCTCTGACTTATCCCAGGATAGGATTAAGACCCCGGTTCTGATGTCACCTGGAATAACGACACGTCGTCGATGGTTCACTCTCGTTCGCCTTCTTGGCTCATACCTGCCGCCTCTGACGGCGGCTTTTCCACGGACGTTCACCACCATGGCTAGTGGAGTCCACGGACGTGGTGTACGGATTGTGATCGTCTGACGACTCGCCGGAGTGGCGATCCGTGACGTGAAGCGACCACCGCGTGATCCTCATTCGAGAACGACCAAGAACCCGATGAGGAGAAACGCGATGGCCGTGCGTCCGACTGTGACCGATGCTGAGGGGTTCGGCAAGGAGCTGGTGGGGGCGAGTCCGGATCTGTTGGGCTCGATGGTGAAGGCGTTCGCGGAGGCGTTGATGAGCGCCGAGGCGGACGGGGTCTGTGGCGCGGAGTACGGGGAGATATCACCGGATCGGACGAATCGTCGGAATGGCTACCGGATGCGGGAGTGGGACACCCGGGCGGGAACGATCGATCTGGCGATTCCGAAGCTGCGGTCCGGGTCGTATTTCCCGGAATGGTTGTTGACGCGGCGCCGGCGGGCGGAACAGGCGTTGATCTCGGTGGTGGCCACCTCGTATCTTCTTGGTGTTTCCACCCGGCGGGTCGACAAGCTCGTGGAGCAGCTCGGGGTCGCGCACATCTCGAAATCGCAGGTGTCGGAGTTGGCGAAGCATCTTGACGGCCAGGTCGAGGCGTTCCGCTCGAGGCCGCTGGACGCCGGCCCGTACCGGTTCGTGCAGGCCGATGCGCTGACGATGAAGGTCCGTGAGGACGGCCGGGTTGTCAACGTCCACTGCCTGCTCGCCGTGGGCGTGAACGGCGACGGTCACCGGGAGATCCTCGGCCTTGACGTCGTGTCGTCCGAGGACGGGGCCGGCTGGCTGGCGTTCTTCCGCGGCCTGGTCGCCCGTGGCCTGTCCGGGGTCCGCTTGGTGACCTCGGATGCCCACCGGGGCCTGGTGGCGGCGATCGGGTCGACGCTGCCGGGCGCGTCGTGGCAGCGGTGTCGAACCCATTATCTGCGGGATTTGTTGACGTTCACACCGAAGTCGTCGCAGCCGTGGGTGGCAACATTGGTGCGGACTATCTTCGAGCAGGCGGACGCGACGGAGGTGGCCGTGCAGTTCGACCGGGTCGTCGACGCCCTGGCCGAGAAACTGCCCCGCGCCGGGGAACACCTGTCCGACGCGAAAGCGGATCTGCTCGGGTTCACCGCGTATCCGCGGGAGGTCTGGCGGCAGATCTGGTCGTCGAACCCGCAGGAAAGGCTGAACAAGGAGATCCGCCGGCGGACTGACGTCGTGGGTATCTTCCCCGACCGCGGTGCCATCATACGTCTCGTCGGCGCAGTACTCGCCGAGCAACACGACGAGTGGATCGAAACCCACCGCTATTTCGGCCTGGAAATCCTCGCGAAAGTCGACGCGGCGAACCAGTCGTTCGACACACCCGAGATCGGCGTGACACCCGAAGCACTGACAGCATAATCTAACCCAGGATCACGCGGAGTCACCCTCCGTACACCACGCCGCTGGACGTGACCCACCGCCGCCGCCTGACCGGCAGTCGCCCTGGCCGCTGGCATGCCCAGCATCCCCGTAACGCAACAGCGCCCGGCAACATCATCTAAACCGGATAACACAATGCAATCTAATGACTACAGAGAGTGTCCGAGGGGGGGCTCGAACCATTACCCCACCACCGGTCACCCTGTCCGGTGAACTCATTCTCGCAGGCCACGCGGGAATTGACCAGTGAACGGCGCGTCTACCACTCCACCTGCGAGCCAGGAGGCGCGGCCGTTCGCGCTTGGCGCGGTCACCACGCTGATCGCCAGCGTCGTCGCGCTGAGCTTTCTGTTCGGGCTCGGCAATGTGTGGGCGCTGGGCATCCGGCTTGGCGTTCCCGCCTACATCGCCCCCTGGTCGCCCCCGCTGTTGATCTTTCCGTTGTCGCTCTGCTCATCGCCACCCGCCAGTTACAGTAGGAGGACGTGGCACTGCCAAGCCGTGTGCATGGGCGGTGCTGACCGCAGCGTTGGACGCGGCTCGGGTCACGCGCCAGAGCGCGGGGACGCAAGGTAACGAACCATAAGCTCATCGCGAAGAACAGGCTCCGCACACGTGAGACCTTGACCGCGGTTTCAAACTTGACGTAGATTCTGGGCCACGTTAGGCAATCTGTAAGCCACAAATCCCGGGGCGCCGAGCGCCTCGTCGCCTGGAGTTGACATGACGGATGAGGTCTTCGATTACGTGGTGGTGGGCGGTGGCTCGTCCGGCTCCGTGATCGCCAGTCGGCTGGCCGAGGCCAATGCCAAGGTTCTCCTCCTCGAAGCGGGTGGCAGCGACAGACGTCTCGAGATCCTCATCCCGGCCGGAGTCGCGGTGGCCTACAAGAAGGCCAACTGGAAGTACCCCGCCGAACCCGACCCCTCACGCCGCAACCGCCCCGAGGCCTGGATGGCGGGCAGGGTGATGGGCGGCGGGGGATCGATCAACTCCTGCGTCTACATTCGCGGCAACCGCGCCGACTACGACGGCTGGGCCCAGCTCGGGTGCAAGGGCTGGGATTACGATTCCGTCCTCCCCGCATTCAAGAAGATCGAGACCTGGGAGGGCGGCGAGAACACGTTCCGCGGGGGCAGCGGGCCCGTGTCCGTGTGCGTCCAGGAGAACCGGGGCGAGGCCAACCAGACCTACATCAAGGCGGCCAGGCAGGCCGGCTACACCGAGACCGCGGACTACAACGGCGAGCAGCAGGAGGGCATCGCGCTCGCCCAGGTCAACCATCGCCGGGGCACCCGCTCGCAGTCGTCGCGCGAGTACATCAAACGGGTCGCCTCGAAGAAGCTCCTCACCGTGCGGACCAACGCCTTCGCCCACAGGGTCCTGCTCGAAGGCACGGCAGCCGTCGGCGTGGAGTACCGCCACCGAGGAGAGTTGCGCCAGGCTCGGGCCCGCCAAGAGGTCATCCTGAGCGCCGGAACCCTGGCATCCCCCAAACTGCTCCTGCAGTCGGGCATCGGCCCTCGCGCGCATCTGGAGGACCACAACATTCCCGTGGTACTCGACCTACCCGGCGTCGGGGAGAACCTGCACGAGCACGCCTACCTGATGCAGCGATACCGCACGACGATGCACACCATCAACAAGCCGAGGCTCAGCGACGGCACGAAGGCGGTCACGGACTTCGCGCTGCACGGCGGCGGCATCCTGGCCATGACGATCGTTCAGGTCCAGGTCATGGCAAGGTCCGACGCGAGCCTCGCCTCGCCGGACATCCAGCTACAGTTCACGCCCTTCGCGATCACCCGCAACGTGGACGACCGCGGAATGTTCGACGTCCAGCCGGCCAGGGAGCTGGGCTTCACCGCGTCCTCAACCTTCACGCACACGCGCAACCGCGGGCGCATCAGCCTGCATGGTTCGGACCCGACCCTCGGGCCCCGAATCGAGATGCAGCTCCTCGGCCATCCCGACGACCTGCGCGACACTGTGCGCGGCGCCAAGATGGTGCACGAGATCATGGCCCAGCCGGCCATGGCCGAGATCACCAGGGGACAGTTCCAGCCGGAGGCCGACTGCGCGACCGAGGCCGACTGGATCAACTACGTCCGCGACTACGCGGTGCCGTCCTACCACCCCGTCGGAAGCTGCAAGATGGGCGTGGACGACGCCGCGGTCCTCGACCCGGAACTGCGTGTGCGTGGCATCGCCAACCTACGGGTCGTGGACGCGTCGATCATGCCGAACGTGACGACCGGAAACACCAACGCGCCCTCCATGATGATCGGCGAACGCGGCGCGGAACTGGTCCTGGGCCGGTCCTGACCGCGTCGAAGTTCTCGCGTTCATGCCGCCTGTTCCGCTGCCGCCACCGGTACTGCCAGGAGGATCGATGCGCTGATCGACGCGCTCAGTGCTTCGGCTCACGGCCGAGTCGCCGCCGCCAGTCCCGGGCGCCGGTCAGACGGAGCAGCCGCGACTGCAGCCGACTGCCCTTCGGCGTGTAGGGGTACCAGTGCAGCTCTGTCCTGAGCCTGATCCGCTCGGAAACGATGGACTGCTGCCGGCAGTACTTCAGTACTCCGTTCGCGCCCCCGGAACGGCTACCCAGGCCCGAGGTCTTCCAGCCGCTCATCGGGAGGGGGAGCTGAAAGGTGCTGATCATAACATTGTTGATGTTGACGGCACCGGCCTCGATGCGCCGTGCCACCCGGTCCGCCCGCTTCCGGTCCCGGGTCCACACACTCGCGGAGAGGCCGTAGGGCGAATCGTTCGTCAGTCGGATCGCTTCTTCCTCATCCGCCACCTTCATGATGGGAAGCGTCGGACCGAAGGTCTCCTCCCGCATGCACGTCATCGAGTGGTCGACGTCGAGCAGAACGGTCGGCTCGAAGAAAAGGCCCTCTTCGCGCCGCCTGCCGCCGGTAAGAACCCTGGCGCCCTGGCGGACCGCCTCGTCGACATGACGTTCGACCGTCTGGAGTTGGTTGGCGTTGGCCATCGCGCCGATGTCGGAGCTGTAACTGCCGTCGGGATCCATGCCCTGGCGCAGGCTGCCGGCTATGTCGACGACCTTCGCGACGAACTCGTCGTAGATGGGCGCCTCGACGTAGCATCGTTCGACGGAGATACAGATCTGGCCGGAGTTCCACATCGATCCCCACACCGCCGCGCGGGCCGAGCGCTCCAGATCCGCGTCGGACAGCACAACCATTGCGTCCTTGCCGCCGAGCTCGAGACTGCACGGCACGAGGCGCTCCGCCGCCCGCGCCGCGATCTTCCGACCGGTCCGGGTGGAACCGGTGAACATGATCATGTCCACTTCCTCGACGACCGCGGCGCCGGTCTCCGGCCCGCCCGTCATGGTGGCCAGGACAGGTGGCGCGCCGATGTCCTCAAGCCACCCGCGAGTTGCCTCGGCCCAGGTCATCGGCGTGAACTCGGACGGCTTGAACATGACCGCCGCGCCGGCCATGAGGGCGGGCACTCCGTCGAGCATGGGACCGCCGAGCGGGCCGTTCCACGGGGTGAGCATGCCGACGAGCTGGTAGGGCCGCGCTAACACGCGCAGACGCTTGGTGAGGCCCGAGGCGCCCCACGACCTCACCTTCCGGTCCGCGAGGAAGTCCTTCGTGTGCTTGCCGTAGTAGTTGATCAGATCCACGGCCATGCCGATCTCGAGGCCCGCATCGCCCCAGGACTTTCCGGTTTCCTCCTGCATGATCCCGACCAGACGTTTTTCATTGTCGAGGAGCCAGTCGAGAAAACGCAGCATGTGGCGTGACCTGCCGTCGGGGCCGAGATCTTCCCAGGCCGGCTGCGCGGCACGCAGCCGGGCCGCGGCCGCCGCGACCTGCGCCGGACCCATGTCGGGCACGCTGCCCACCAGACGGCCGTCCGCGGGGCAGCGGACCTCGCGCATTCTCGGCTCCACGACGTCGATGCCCGTCGCGCCGGGGTTGATGTCAATGGTCATGACGAGTTCTCCCTACCTGGTGGGCACGGCCGCGGCAGCCTCCCCGGCTGCCCGGCCCAGCACGAGCGCGGCCCGTGCCGCCGCGCAGACCAGCGCACCGCGCTGATTGAGACCTCGGTGCTCGAAGGTCACGACGCCCTGTCCTGGCCGAGACGCGGACTCCCGGGTGCCGATGACCTCGGTTTCCGCGTAGAGGGTGTCGCCGACGAAGACCGGAGCCGGAAAGCTGATGGAAGTGAAGCCCAGATTGGCCACCGTCGTGCCCTCGGTGAGATCCGCGACCGAGAGGCCGACGACGGTCGACATGGTGAACAGGCTGTTTACCAGGCGCTGTCCGAACTCCGTCGTCGAGGCAAATGCCGCGTCGAGGTGCAGGCTCTGGGTATTGCCGGTCAGGGTCGTGAACAGGACGTTGTCGGCCTCGGTGACGGTCCTGCCCGGGCGGTGGCGGTAGACGTCGCCGACCACGAGCTCCTCGAACCAACGCCCCCGCCGCTGGTGCACGGTCATGGCGCTATTCCTTCCCGCCGTTGTCAGCCAGCGCGTCGCGGTGGTCAGGGTGTGCTATCGCGATGAGGGCCTCGGCACGCTCGACGGTGCTGAGGCCGTCGAGTCGGGCGACACCGTGTTCGGTGACGACGACGTCGACGCACATCCGTGGCAGGGTCACCGCCTCGACCCGAGCGACGATCTTCGAGTGGCGCGCGCCGGAGGTGGCCGAGGGCAGCGCGATGATCCGCAGCCCGCCGTTGGACCGGCCCGCCGCTTCGACGAAGTCGAGACTGCCGCCGACGCCGGACACCTGCTGGCTCCGGAGCATCTCGCTGTTGACGTTGCCGAGCAGGTCGACTTCGAGCGCCGAGTTGACGCTCACGAAGCGGTCCATGGCGCCGAGGCGCGCCGGGTCGTGTGCGTACGTCGACGGGCGCAGGACGACACTCGGATTGCGATCGGCGAACCGCATGAGACGCTCAGAACCCATGAGTTCGGGTGAGAGGATCGCCGGCTCGGGCCCGATCCCGGGCCCGCTCGCCGCGCCGCGCGGCGCCGCGCGTTCCAAGAGATCGACCATCTGGTCGGTGCCCATGCCGGCGAAACGCAGCGGTCCGAAGTCAGCCTCGGCCAGGACGCCGACGAGCGATTCCGGGATGGCACCGATACCGATCTGCAGCACCGGACCGGGCGGCAGCAGGTCCAGCACCACCTCGGCGATGCGCCGGCTGGTCTCGTCGGGCGGCTGCGACCGGTGGTACGCGGCCGGGGTGTCCGCCTCCACCAGAGCGTCGAAGACGGACTCGTCCACCTCGGTCTCGCCGCAGGTCCGCGGGAGATCCGGGTCGACCTCGCCGATGCGCACCGCAGCCAGTTCCAGCGCGCTGAGACCGTAGCTCACCGACGGGCCCAACGACACCCGCCCCGATCCGTCCGGCGGGGTGACCCGGACCAGTGCGGCGCCGAGTGGACGGGCGACGAGCATCGCGTGCAGCCGCGAGGAGCGCATCGGAACATAGCCGACGGTGCCCTCCGCCACTGGGCCGCGGGCGGCGGCCGAGACGTGCCACGTCCGGTAGCACAGCTCGCCGAAACGCACCGCGTCGAGGAACGGAAGGTCCCCGAGGAGCAGGCCGCTGCCGAGTGTCCATCCCCGTCCCGTCGCGGCCGCGCCGAGTTCCGCGAGTAACGTCCGGGGCGCGCCACAGCCGGGCCCGGCGACAATCCATGAACCGTCCGGAATGAGCGACAGCGCGTCCTGCGCTTTACGATAAATAGTCACCGATGCGCCTCCACGGCACCCGCGGCGAACGTCGCGTCGAAGGCGGTCTGGTCGGTTCCGCACACAGTCATTCCCCCACCGGCTCGAGCATGCGGACGGTCGCCGTACCGGTCAGCACCACCACGCCGGACTGGTTCGTCGTCGTCAGCTGAAGATCGACGCATGATCCCGGCCGGGCCTCCCGCACCGCCGTCACGACAGCCACGGCCGTGAGTTCGTCACCGGGCCACACGGAGGCCAGAAACCGGGCGCCGAAGGCGGTGAGGCGGTCGTCGCCCCACCACTCGGTGAGAAGCGAGCCCGTCACCGCCATCGTGAGCATGCCGTGGGCCATGACTGACGGGTAACCGAGTTCCATGGCGGCCGGCTCGTCCACGTGCAGCGGGCTGAGGTCGCCCGTCGCGCCGGCGAACTGCACGATCTGCGTGCGGGTCACTTCGGGACAGACCACCGCCCGGCGCTGGTCCCCGATCCGGGGGAGGATCATGGCATCCCCTCCGCGGGTGGCGTCTCCACCAGGATCATCCGGGACCGCACGCTCAGCGCACCGTTCGGGAACCGGTAATCGGTGATGACTTCACGGAACCGCAGGCGGCCGCCGTGGCGACTTTTCTTCTCCCACCGACGGCCGTCGGTTCGCTCGACCTCGAGAACGTCGCCCACGCGGATCGGCGCGTGGTATTCGAAGTGCTGCTCCGCGTGCAGGAGGGAACCGCCGTCCGGTAATGCCGCGAGCGGCCCGGTCGGCCGAAGGTTACGCAGGTGCTCCGAATCGTGCAGCGCGGACGCCGCGACGAAGGTCGGGGGCACCGGCGCAGGAGGGTCGAGCGCGGCGAGGCCGGCGAGGCCGGGTGGCGGGGCCCCGATGGCACGACCGAAGGCGAGCAGGTGACCCTGCTCGACGACGAAGCGGGACGGTGCCATGTCAGGCCCCAGGGATGGCGGCGGCCTCGGTGACCGGGCGGAAACGGGGAAGCGCCACGCCCGCGCCGGTGTCGTGGAAGACGACCTCGACGCACTGCCCGATGAACACCTCGGCCGGGTCGCACTCCACGACGTTCGTGAGCATCTTGGGACCCTCGTCGAGTTCGACGAGCGCGAGTACGTAGCTCCCCGCGTCCTTGTAGTCGAGGATCCCGCGGCTGGTCACCGTCGTGCTGTGCACCGTGCCGCGCCCGGATGCCGCCGTCCACAGCAGGTCGGTGCTGTGACAGGCCGGGCAGAGAAACCGCGGGTACCACACGCACCGATCGCACTCGGCACAGCGCTGAATCAGCAGGCGTCCCGTTGCGGTCGCCTTCCAGAAGGTCTCGGTCTCCGGCGTGATGTCCGGAACCGGCGCGGGGAGCGTCACGCGTCCTCCCTCCCGAGGATGACCGTCGCGTTGCCCATGCGGGTCGTCAACCAGCCGCCGGTCCCGTGTGCGAGGGCGATCTCGCACCCGGGTACCTGCACCGCGGGATGCGCCTCGCCACGCACCTGGCGGACCGCCTCGATAATCTTGGTCATCCCGCCACGGTTGGCGGGATGGTTGTTGCACAGCGAGCCGCCGTCGGTGTTGAACGGCAGCACGCCGTGTGGCGCGTGCAGCGCGCCGTCCAGGACGAAGCGTCCGCCCTCGCCCTTCGCGCAGAAGCCGAGATCCTCGATGGCCAGCAGCGCGGTGATGGTGAAGGAGTCGTACAGACCGACGTAGTCGACGTCGGCGGGAGTGACGCGGGCCTCCTCGAAGGCGTCCCGTCCCGACCGCACGGCGCCGGTGACGGTGATGTCCTGCCAGCCGCCGTGGCTGTGCTCGATCGCCTCGCCGTGCCCGAGGACCTTCACGCACCGCCGGTCGAGGCCGCGGGCGATGTCCTCGTTGACCAGGACCAGCGCCCCGCCGCCGTCGGTGACGACGCAGCAGTCGAGTCGGTGCAGCGGGCTGCTGACCATGGGCGAGGAGACGACCTGCTCGACGGTGACGGGCTTACGGAGCAGGGCGTTTTCGTTGTGCTGGGCGTGCAGCGATGCCGCCACCTTGATCTCCGCGAGCTGCTCACTGGTCGTGCCGTACCGATACACGTGCCGGGCCGCCGCCAGTGCGTACACCGCGCTCACGTTCAGGCCGAAGACCGGCTCGAATCCGGCTTCCGGGGGCGCGCCCATGAGCTGGCCGGGCGCTCGCAGTGACGTCGTACGGGGACGCCCCCCGAGCGTGATGAGGGCGACGTTGCACTTGCCGGCGGCGATGGCCGCCGCCGCGTGGCCGACGTGGCTGAGGTAGACCGATCCGCCCATGTCGGAGCTGTCCATGTACCGGACGCGCAGGCCGAGATAGTCGGCCATGGCGAGCCCGCCCAGGCCCGGGGCGTCGGCGGCGCAGAAGTAGGCGTCGACGTCGGCGAGGGTCAGTCCGGCGTCGGCGAGTGCGCCCAGCGCGACCTCGGCGTGGATTCGCGGGATCGAATGGTCGGGGAGCTCGCGCCCGGGATGCTCGTAGGCCCCGGCGATGAAGGCCTTGCCTCGGATGCTCATACGAAGGGGTTCACCGGGGCCGCGTCGGTGATCGGCCGGAAGGTGGCCTCGAGTTCCTTGCCGAGGGTTCCCAGGTTCCATGCCTTTCCTGGCGCTCGGACGGTGGCGATGGGCTTCGGGTCGCTGTACAGGTTGATCTCCAGCCCGCGGGCGTGAAGAACATGACCGTTGCACCATCCGGACTGTTCGGAGGCGAGCCAGGCCGCGAGGGGCGCAATGTTGTCCGGCGACAGCTCGTCCTGGCCAAGTCCGTCCACGCCCGACTTGCGCGCGGTGTCCGTCATCCGGGTCGCTGCGGCCGGTGAGACCGCGTTGGTGGTGACGCCGTACCGCTTCAACGCGACGGCGCAGGAGTACGTGAGACCGACGATCCCCATCTTGGCCGCGGAGTAGTTCGGCTGCCCGGGGGCACCGTGCAGACCGGCGCGGGAGGTGTAGTTGATGACGCGGTGCTGGGCGTTCGGGTCCCCGAGCTGCCGCCAGTACGCCGACGCGGACTGAATGGTGTTGAAGTGGCCCTTGAGATGCACCCGGATGACCGCGTCCCATTCGGTCTCGGTCATGTTGAAGATCATCCGGTCTCGCAGAATGCCGGCAACGTTGACGAGGATGTCGAGCTTGCCGAAGGTGTCGACGGCGGACGCCACCATCTCCTGGACGGCTTCGTGATCGCTGACGTCGGCCCCGTTGGCCAGCGCCCTGCCTCCCGAGGCCTGAATCTCGCGCACGAGCTCCTCACCCGGGCTGCCGTCGGACTCCAGTCCGCTCAGCGACGCGCCGACGTCATTGACGACGACCGACGCGCCTTCCAGCGCGAAGAGCTTCGCGACCGATGCCCCGATGCCACGTCCCGCGCCGGTGACGATGGCCACGCGACCGTCCAGCGATCCCATGTGTTCTCCCTCAACGACCATTCGGGAACGGCTTGCCACCGCGTCGATGCAGCGGCAAGGCAAGCTTCCTCATTTTTCTACTCTGCATTTGATTAGATTTCAAGCGATACCGCTATTGGACCGACGCAGCCGCCTCGGGCGACTTCTCCGGCAGGGCCGGGTCGGGATCGGGTGGATCGGGCGGTGGTTCCTCGCTCGTCGTGACGGTTCGCGTGGCGTCGCGACCACGGGTGACCACCCTGCCCTGCCGCCAGACGGCGAAGGCGACGGCGGTGATCACGGCGGTGCCGTTGAAGATGTCCGCGAGCCACTGGACACCGGTGACGAGCTGAAGTCCCTTGATCCCGGTGGCCAGGGCGTACATCGCGATCAGCGTCCCCCAGACGTTGAAGCGTCCCGGGGTGAGCTGCGTGGACCCGAGGAAGACCGCGGCGAACGCGGGCAGCAGAAGCGCGCCGCCGAAGGTGAGCGACGGACCGCTGAGTGAGGCGTACAGGACACCCCCGACGCCACACAAGGTGCTGGAGGTGACCAGCATGAGGAACGTCCACAGCCGCGTGCGGACTCCCGACAGCCGCGCCGCCTCCACGTTGCCACCGACCGCGTGGACGTAGCGGCCCGCGGGCGTGTGGTTCAGCGCCCACCAGGCCAGCACGGCGATGACGAGAAGGTAGAGCACGATGATCTGGAACCCGGCCACCTCACGCTGGGTGAGTTGCGTCCACGCACGGGAGGCCGGCGGGAGAGGCTGGCTCTGGCCCGACACGATCGACTGCACGGCCAGGATGATGGACGCGGAGCCGAGGGTGGCGATGAACGAGTTCACCTTCAGCCTCGTGACGATGAAGCCGTTGACGACGCCCACCGCCAGGCTCGCCGCCACCGTGACACCGATGGCGGGCCACATTCCCCACCCCTGCTCCGTCTGGAGCACCGTGACCAGGATCGTGGCCAGGTTCACGGTCGCCCCGACCGAGAGGTCGTAGGCCCCGGCGGCCATGGGCATCAGGACCGCGAGGGCGACGATCGCGCCGACGGCCTGCTGGGAGGCCACCGAATGTAGGGTGCCGGTGGTGAGAAAGAGGTCCGGGGTCCAGATACCGAAGACCACGATGAACAGCGCCCAGAGGTAGAGGCCGCTGAACCGGTCGAAACCGAGGCGGAGACCGCGCCGCGTGCTCATGCCGCGCGCGCCTGCGTCGCGGCCCCCGAACCGAGAGACTCGCGGGTGATCGTGGCGACCGAGATCTCGTCACCCACGAGCTCCGCGACCACCCGCCCGGCCCGCAGGACGAGCACCCGGTGGGACAGCGCCACGACCTCGTCGATGTCGGCGGAGCTCACGACCGCACCCGCGCCGGCCGCCACCGCGGCGAGCAGCTGCCGATGGATCTCCGCCTTCGCACCGATGTCGACGCCCTGGGTCGGCTCGTCGAGCAGCAGCGCCGTCGGCGAGCACCGTAGCCATTTCGCGACGAGCACCTTCTGCTGGTTGCCTCCGCTGAGCGAGAACAGCGGCCGCTCCGCCGCGTCGGCCGGGCGGACGTCCAGGCGCGCAAACCAGTCGCGTGCCTGGGACGACTCCGCCCGACGGCGCAGCAGGGGGGCTCGCCAGAAATCGCCGAGCCGGGGAAGCGTGAGATTCTCCCGCGCGGTCAGGCTCATCACTCCCCCGTGGAGTTTGCGGTCCGCCGGCAGGTACACCAGGCCGGCCGCGATGGAGTCCCGCGGGCCGGCGACGGGCCGGGCACCAGCGCCGACCCGCACCGTTCCCCGGGACCGGGCGACGGCTCCGAAGATCGCGGGTAGCAATGTGTCCCGACCCGACCCGGTCAGTCCGGCGATGCCGACCACCTCCCCCGCCCGGACCCGCAGGTCTATGTCGCGCAGCGGGCCGGCCGCGAGATCGGCCACGGCGAGCACGACGTCCTCGCCGACCGGAAGCGCCGTGGAGGCCGCATGGGCCTCATCGAGCCCCCGGCCGATGAGATGGTGAACGAGGGTCGTGTGATCGATGTCGCGCACCGAGGTGGTGACCACCTTCTGACCGTCCCGCAGGACGCTCACCCGGTCGGCGAGCTCGAAGACCTCGTCCAGATGGTGGGTGACATAAACGACACCGATGCCGCGGGCGGAGATGGTCCGGACGATCTCCAGCAGATGCCGGACCTCCTCCACCGGCAGGGTGGCCGTGGGCTCGTCGAGGACGAGCAGGCCGGCCGCCCTCCCGTCGTCCTCCCGCAGGGCCCGCGCCACCGCGACACCGGTCTTCATCGCCGGCGACAACGCGGAGACGGGCTGGTGGGGATCGATGTCCAGGCCGACGATCTCCAGGGCCGCCGCGACGCGCCGCCGTAGCTCACGCCCGCGCACCGTCCCCCACCGCGTGGGGAAGCCTGTCGTGAGCGACAGATTGTCGGCGACGGAGAGGCTCTCCACCAGGCCGAGGTCCTGATGGACGAAGCGACAGCCGAGGTCGTAGGAGGAATCCGGAGCGCCGAAGGGTAACGGAGATCCGCCGACGAAGACCTCTCCCCCCGGGTCGGGTGTGTGGTAGCCGGAGAGGATCTTGATGAAGGTCGACTTGCCGGAGCCGTTCTCGCCCAGCAACGCGTGCACCTCACCGGGCGCGATCGTGAGGTCGAACGCCTGTAACGCCGGTGTCGCGACGAAGGTCTTCGTCAGTCCCCGGACCTCCAGGCGGTGCGTGGTCGCCTCGGCATCGCCGGCGGGCGGCCGAGGTAACCCGGCCGTCACGAGAGCTTCCACAGCTTGGTGAACTGCGCCTGATAGTCAGTCGGACGGTCGATGGAGTCCGCCGGCGTGCCGACGGTCGCCTTGGTCAGCAGCTGGAGCGGCAGCAGCACGGCGCTGTCCCGCACCGGTGTTCCCTCGGCGTGGCGCAGCGCGATGTCGACGCCCTTCCACGCCATGATCTTGAAGGGGAGAAGGCTGAACGCGGCGGAGTCTCCGGTCAGCAGCTCCTGCTGGTTGAACTTCGCCGGGTTGATCCCGATGAGCTGGACCTTGTCCAGGCCGGCCGCCCGCACCGCGGCCTGCAGACCCTGGGTCCATTCACCCTGAGGGGTCATCACGTAGGTGATGTCCGGCTTGCGCTGCAGCGCGGAGACGACCGCGGGAACCACGCCGTTGCTCGCGACCTGCGCCAGCGTCAGGTCGACCGTGTCGGTGACGCAGTCGGTGCATCCCTTCCGCACGGTTGTCGTGAAGGCATCGATGGCGATCTTGAGTGCGCCGACGTCAGGGACGTTGACGGCCAGGGCCTTGCCCTTGCCGTTCGAGTCGGCGATGAAGTAGTTCGCGACGGCGGCGGCCTGCGCTCGGGCGTCCACCGGACCGTCGAGCCCGGCGGGTACCGCCGGCCCGGTCTTGACCTCCCCCACCGCCACCGGGATGAGCGGCACACCGGCCTTCTCGAAGGCGGGCACCTGGCCGGCCCAGACGGCCTCCGGGATGCCGGCGAAGACCACCCCGACCGGCTTCGGGTTCATCTGGAGGGCCTGCTGCATCCCGGCGATCAGCGTCGCGGGGTTGGCCAACGTGATCGGCAGGCTCTTGTACTGCAGGCCGGCGGCGTGGGCCGCATCCTTCATCCCGCTGCCGAGCACCTGGCACAGCCCGGTCTCGCAGGACAGGAACACGATGGTCTGGCCGCCGCGCGGCTTTTCCCGCAGCGGCTGGTCGATGCCGATGGACGTCGGCGGTTTGAGGAGCTTGTCGACCTCGGCCTGGGCCGCGCTCACCTGAGCGGACCCTGACCCGGATGCCCCTGACCCGGACGACGGGGCTTGTGCCTCCTGGCCGCCGTCCGAGCTTCCACAGGCAGCCAGAGCGACGGCCGCCGCGAGTAACGCCGTCGGGATCAATGCGCGGCATCGGCGCCCTGCCGAGGCCCGCGGCAACCGGATCGTCGTGTGGGACACCGTGTCTCCTCCAGTCGGATGCCGGCCCGTCTCCACGCCGCCGACCCCTCGATAAATGTGTCCATCATCACAGAATATTTGTCAAAATCTACACTGATTTTGAATCTGGTCAAGAGCTTCGCGAGGTGCGGGTGCTGGTGGGGCCGCGACCGCGACGGCCCCACCAGCGGGTGGTGTCAGCGCGCGACAGTGACGGGCAGGCTGATCGGACCGCGAGCGAAACCAGGCCGGTACTTCGGCGTGAAGTCCGGGTCGATCTCGAAACGGCTCAGCGCGCAGATGGCTCTGATGCTCGCCTTGAGCTCACGCCGGGCGAGATGGTTGCCGAGGCAGCGGTGGATGCCGGCGCCGAAGGCCACGTGGGAAGGCGCGTTCTCGCGCGCGAAGTCGAGCGTGTCCGGCTCGGGGAACTGCGCCGGGTCCCGGTTGGCGGCGGCCCAGTTGAGCAGGACACGATCGCCCGCCCTCATCGGGCACCCGCTCATTCGGGTGGCCTCGGTCACGGTGCGGCCGGCGGTCGGCACCGGGGACTCGAAGCGCAGGAACTCCTCGACGACCCGGCCGAGCAACTGGTCGTCCGCGTCGCGGAGCTCCGCGCGCACCGCCTGGTGGGTGCCGAGGTAATAGCCGATGCTCCCCAGACCGCCCATGGTCGTCTCCATACCTGCCATGATCATGAGGTTGATGGTCTCGATGCGCTGCTTCTCGTCGAGGTGCAGCCCATCGTCGCCGGTCAGGCCCATGTGGGCGATGGTGCCCGCGAGATCGTCCCGGCGGCCCTCACCGCGGCGCTGTTCGAGGAGCGCCGCACCCCAGCCCAGCAGCCTGGGCGCAACCTCCATGGCCCGTTCCGGACGGGTGAGCAGGATCTCGAGGACCTCGAGCACCCAGCCGATCTCCGACTCCTTCTGCTCGAGGAAGCCCTCGAAGAAGACCAGGGGCGGCAGGAGGTTGACGAAGCTCACGACGAAGTCGACGGAGCCGCTCTCCGAGCAGCGGTCGAGGAGCCGGTCCACCAGCCCCTGGATGTCCTCCTCCTGGCTCTTGAGCGCCTCGGGCGCGAAGAACGGATTCAGCAGGCGGCGGATCCCACGATGCAGCGGAGGATCGGTCTCCAGCGGGATCATCCGCAGCACGTCGAGGTCGAACTGGACGGGTGAGGCGCCCTGTGCGTTGCTGAAGGCCTTCCAGCTGGTCGCGGCAGCCATCACGTCCGCATAGTCGTTGACCACCCAGAAGCCGGCGTTCCGCTCGCTCCAGGGCTGGTCGCTCCACGCCACCGGGCACGACTCGCGCAGCGCGTTCATCCTCGGCCAGAAGTCGTCCGCCAGGGTCGGATCAAGCGGGCTGAAGGAAATCGTCTCGTAGGAAGCGTCGGTCGTCTCGCCCGTCGCAGCAGCAGCCTCGTCCATCATTTCTCCCGCCAGGTGTCGGTCCCCCCTGCGCCGCCCTGGTCGATGAGCGTCGCGCAAGGCGCGTCCAGGCTCTATAATCTGCGTTAGATTCAAATTAGGTCAAGACCGGTGACAGCACGGACGGCTGGGTCCAGGGCGCGCGGGCGGGCTGGTCCGGCGCACACGCCGAGGAGGAGGCGAGTCATGCCCAAAGTGACGTTCATCCGGCCCAACGGTGAGACGACCGTGGTCGACGGCGCCGACGGCACGTCGATCATGCAGACCGCCGTGAGCGCCGGCATCACGGAGGTGGTGGCCGAATGCGGCGGCACACTCGCCTGCGCGACCTGCCACGTGTATGTCCACGACGGCCCGATCGACGCGCTGCCCGAAGCGTCCGGCGACGAGGAGGAGATGCTCGACTTCACGGCCTGCCCCCGCGAGCCGACCAGCCGCCTGTCCTGCCAGCTCCCGCTGAGTCCCCAGACCGACGGGCTGGTCGTGCGCGTGCCACCGGAGCAGTACTGATGTCGAATCGGACGGTCGTCGTCGCCGGGGCCGGGCAGGCCGGAAGCCAGGCTGCGGCATCGCTGCGGGACGAGGGCTTCCAGGGCCGGATCGTGCTCGTTGGTGCGGAGCGCCACGCGCCCTACCAACGTCCGCCCCTATCGAAGGGCTACCTCACCGGCAAGGTTCCGCCCGAGCGGCTCGCGCTGCGACCACCCTCGTTCTACGACGACATCAACGTCGAACTGCGGCTGGGAACCCCGGTGACCAGCATCGATGTGGACGCCCGCAGTGTGGGGCTCGGGAACGGAGAGCGGCTGGAGTACCACGACCTCGTCCTGGCCCTCGGCGCGCGCAACCGCGGCCTGCCCATCGACGGGGCCGACCTGGACGGAGTGCTCACACTCCGCAGTCTCGCGGATGCCGAGGAGGTGCGCCGACGACTGCCGGCAGCGAGCTCCGTCGTCGTCATCGGCGGCGGCTTCATCGGTCTCGAAATCGCCGCCACGGCGGTCGGGCTGGGCATCGCCACGACGGTGTTCGAGGTCGCCGAGCAGCTCATGGCCCGCGTTCTGTCGCCCGGCACCGCCTCCTTCCTCGTCGAGGCGCACCGGCGGCGCGGGATGCGGATCGATCTCGGCACCAGCGCCGCCACCATTACCGGAACCCACGGGCAGGTACGCGCCGTGTGGACGTCGGACGGCCGCTCGGTTCCGGCGGACCTTGTCCTCGTCGGAATCGGCGCGGTCCCCAACACCGAGGTCGCCGCGGAGGCCGGGCTGCTCGTCGACAACGGCATCGTCACCGACCCGCATCTGCGCACGTCCGATCCACACGTCTGGGCCATCGGCGACTGCGCGAGCTTTCCCTGCGCCTACGCGGACGGCCGTCAGATGCGCCTGGAATCCGTCCAGAACGCGGTGGCGCAGGCACGAGCCGTCGCCGCCGCACTCGCCGGCCGCGCGGAGTACTTCCGGGCTGTGCCCTGGTTCTGGAGCGACCAGGCGGATCTCAAGATTCAGATCGCCGGCCTGCCGACCGGCCGGGACACCGTCATCATGTACGGCGAAGCCGAGCAGGAACGCTTCTCCGCGTTCTGTTTCGCCGGCGATCGGCTGCTCGGGGTGGAGTCCGTCAATCGGCCCGCTGATCATCTCGCCGCGCGCAGGCTGCTGGAACTCGGCATCCCGCTACGGCCGGTGGACCTCACACGCCCGGGCTTCGACCTTCGGGCGCTCGCCTCGGGCCGCTCTGCCGCCGTCGCCCCCGCGTCCTGACGACGCGAATGCGCCGGGCGGCCTTCTGCCGGCCCAGCGCATCCGCGTCGCCAGGGTGAGAGCGCCTTCGTCAGGCGGCGCGCCTTCGTCAGGTGGCGCGCCGATCCGACCTGGCGACGACGAACCCCAGCGCCTGGAGGTCGACGGTCGTGTCCGTGATGCCGCGCTCGCGCAGCTTGAACTTCTGGACCCGTCCATTGACATTGACCGGAAGCGCGTCGAAGTACTCGACGTACCGAGGAATCGCGTAATACGGCAGGTTGTGGCGGAAAAACTCGAACAGCTCCGCCAGGTCGACCGTCACGCCGGATCTGAGCACGATACAGGCCTTGATGTCGTCCTCGGACAGCTCCGACGGCACCGCGTGCACAGCGACCGCCGCGAAGGCGGTATGGTTCATGATCGCGGTTTCGAGCTCCATGGACGACACGTTCTCTCCGCGTCGACGAAGAGAATCCTTCTTCCGGTCGACGAACCAGAAATAACCGCGCTCGTCCATGCGGCCGCTGTCTCCGGTGTGATGCCACAGGTCACGAAAGGCCTCCACCGTCGCGGCATCGTTGTTCCAGTACCCCGAGAAGAGTCGATGGGGCGCGTCCGGACGGATGACGATCTCGCCGACCTGACCGACCGGAACCTCCCGGCCCTCCTCATCCATGAGCTTGACCTGCAGACCGGGCGTCACCGTGCCCATGCTCCCGGGACACCGCGGGCCGCGCGGGTCGCCGAGCAGAGCCGGCCAGCACTCCGACTGGCCGAAGACCTCGGCGAAGGGTTCGATACCGAACCGTTCGGCGAACGCCCTGATGAGATCCGGCGACGACGGCATGAAGGTAATGTGCCGGAGACGGTGGTTCCGCTCGTCGGCGAGGGCCGGTGTCGCGAGGATGGCCAGTCCCATCGCGCCCATGCCCATGGCCGCCGTGGCACCGGTCTCCCGGATGCGGGCCATATAGGTTCTGGCGCTGAAGGCGGGTTCCACGATGACCGAGCCCCGCACGGCGAGCGCGGCCGCCACGAGCCAGGTCTGCCCACTGAAGTGAAAGAGCGGGTTGGCCCCAAAAACGACGTCGCCGGGCTCGTACCAGCCATAGTCGACGAAGACCGTGACCAGGTTGCAGTAGTAACCATGGGTGATGGTGCAGCCCTTGGAAGCGCCGGTCGTACCCGAGGTGAAGATGATCACACAGACATCATCCGACCCGATGTCCACGGGCCGGAGATCCGCGCCGCACCTCTCCAGATCGACGTAGGGCAACGCATCGGGCAGAGCGGCCCGATCGCCGTCGTCACCGGCACTGGCACTGGCACCGACGAGGACGAGGTCCCGGATACCACTGTCGGCCAGCATCGGCGCCAGCAGGCGGAGCGCCTGGGCGTCACCGATGTACACCCGGGGCGTCGTCTGGACGAGCTGGTGGCGCAGAAACTCCCCCCGCAGATAGGTGTTCAACGGCACCTGAATCGCCCCGGTCTTGGCGATCGCGCAGATGAGGACGACGTACTCGATGCGATTGGGCAGATTCACCGCGACCCGGTCACCCTTGCCGACGCCAAGCTGCTGGAGCCCCGCGGCGACCCGGTCGGAGAGTCGGTCCAACTCACCGAGCGTCATCCACGGACTCGCGCACTGCACGAAGTGGCGGTCGGGATCAAGCCCCGCCTCCTCGCGTAACCAGTCTCCGAAGACGCGTCCGACGTGCTTGCCCGCCTCGCCGATTCGCGTTTCACCACCGTTGTTCGGCGCCAGGTTGGCAACCGTGCTCACTGTTCCTCCTCGGATGTCGTGCACTGGTGACTCACGTGGCCGGGGCCGGGCCGGGGACGCTCGAGCCGGTCGTATCAGTAGCTCTTCGGAAGACCGAGGACGTGGTGGGAGAGGTAGGCGAGGATGAGCTCCTGCGGGATCGGGGCGATCTTCATGAGCCTCGCCTCCCGCCAGTAGCGGACGACGTGGTACTCCTCCGCGTAGCCGAAGCCACCGTGCGTCTGTAGGGCCGCGTCGGCAGCGGCGAAACCGGCCTCCGCGGCGAGGTACTTCGCCGTGTTGGCCTCGGCGCCCGCGGAAAGGCCCTGGTCGATCGCCCACGCAGCCTGGCGGGTGACCAGTTCCGCGGCCCGTAGCCGAGCATGGGCGTCCGCGAGCGGGAACGCCACCCCCTGATTGGTCCCGATCGGGCGGCCGTACACCACCCGATCGTTGGCGTAGGCGACCGCGCGACGCAGGGCGGCCACGCCGATGCCGATCGCCTCCGAGGCGATGAGCACGCGCTCCGCGTTCAGACCGTCGAGGAGGTAGCGGAAGCCGTGTCCCTCCTCCCCGACCCGGTCAGAGACGTGAACCATCAGGTCGTCGTAGACCGTTTCGCACGAGGAGACCGCGTTGCGGCCCGCCTTCGCGATCGGGGTGATGGTGACCGCGGGATCGGTGAGATCGGCCATGAGCAACGTCAGCCCGTCGGTACGCCGCACGCATTCCTCCGCCGGCGTGGTGCGCACCAGAAGCAGGACGCGGTCCGCGTCCAGCGCCTTCGAGGTCCATACTTTCGCCCCCCGCACGCGGTAGTGGTCCCCCTCGCGCACCGCGGACGTCCGAATGGCGAGGGTCTCGGTTCCCGCATCGGGTTCGGTGACGCCGAAGGCGACATGCAGGCTGCCGTCCGCCACCCGCGGGAGGTAGCGCCGCTTCAGCTCGGCCGACCCGTACTTCTCTACCGGGTGCATTCCGAAGATGGAAAGGTGAACAGCGCTGCAGCCGTTCATCGCCGCGCCGGACGCCGCTATCTCCTGCAGGATGACCGAAGCTTCGACGATGCCGCGCCCGCCACCGCCGTAGTCCTCTCCGATGGCGATACCGATCCAGCCACCCTCGGCGAGCGCGGCGTAGAAGTCCCACGGGAACTCGTGTTTCGCATCGCGCTCGGCCCAGTACTCGTCGTCAAACTTCCGGCAAATGCCCCGGGCCGCGTCCCGGATGAGCTCAATGTCCGCGTTCGGCGTGAAATCCACCGGATGATCTCCTCCTCAGTCGGACGGGCCGAGCTGCAGCGACTTGAGCTCGTAGAACTCGAGCAGGCCGTGAACACCCAGCTCCCGGCCGGTGCCGGACTGGCGGTAACCACCGAACGGAGCGAGCGGGTTGAACCACGAGCCGTTGATGTCGACCTGCCCGGTCCGCAGCCGGCGCGCGACCCGCTGCGCCCGCGCCGGATCGGCCGACCACACGGCACCGGCGAGACCGTAGATGCTCGCGTTCGCGATCTCGACCGCCTCGTCCTCGTCGCCGTAGGGGATGATCGCCAGCACCGGGCCGAAGACCTCCTCCCGCGCGATTCCCATATCCGGGCGGACGTCGGTGAAGACGGTCGGCGCGACGAAGTAGCCGTCGGCGGCTCCCGGCGGCGGCTGCGTGCCACCGGCCAGCAGGCGGGCACCCTCGGCGAGGGCCCGCTCGATGTGCTCGCGAACCCGGCTCTGCTGGGCCTCGGACCCGAGCGGTCCGAAGTTGGTCGAGGGCTCGAGGGGATCGCCGGCGCGGTATCCCTGAAGCCGGGCCATCACCAGATCCTCGACCTCGCCGAGGCGGTCACGCGGGACGAGCATGCGGGTCCAGGCCGTGCAGGTCTGGCCGGAGTTGGTGAAGCAGTTGGCGACGCCGACCTTCACGGCCTGCGCGAGGTCGGCGTCGTCGAGGATGATGTTGGCCGACTTGCCGCCCAGTTCCAGGGCGACACGTTTGACGGTCTGCGCCGCCGCTGCCCCGATCCGGCGTCCCGCCGCGGTCGAGCCGGTAAAGTGGATCATGTCGACGCCAGGGTGGGCGACCAGCGGCTCCCCGACCGAGGCCGCGGTGCCGGAGAGCAGGTTGAACACCCCTGGCGGGAAGCCCGCCTCCGCCATGAGATCGGCGAACACGAACGCCGACAGCGGTGCGACCTCGGACGGCTTGACCACGACGGTGCAGCCCGTGGCCAGGGCGGCACCCACCTTTCCGACCACCTGCTGCAGGGAGTAGTTCCACGCCGTGATGGCCGCGACCACGCCGATCGGCTCACGCACCACCAGCGAGTCACCGATCCGTTCCTCGATCGGCAGCGTCGGCAGCAGTTCACGGTAGGTCGCCAGCACCCGGATCGGCAGGCCCACCTGAACCAGACGGGAGACCTTGATCGGGGTTCCCACCTCGCTGGAGATGAGCCGGGCCAGGTCCTCGACCCTCTCCGCCATCAGCGTCTCCACCCGGGCCAGGAGACCGAGCCGCTCCTCAAGTGGCGCACCCGACCAGGTGGGGAAGGCCCGACGCGCGGCGGCGACCGCCAGGTCGACGTCCGCCGCGGTGCCGTCTGGCACCCGTCCCAGGACCTTGCCCGTCGCGGCACCGTGGACGTCCAGCATCCGTCCTGCGGCCGACGCCCGCCAACCGCCGTCGATGAAAAGACTGTCACGTTCGATCATGTCCGCTCCCGTCATCACCGTCATCGCGGTGTCTTCGCGTGCAGGCGACGCATCCTCGTGAGCCAGCCGTCGTAATCCGCGGCCTTCCCGCGGAAGTACTGCTCCACTTTCGGATGCGTGAGAATAAGGAACTGCTCCGTTCGGATACCCGCCACGACGGCCGCCGCTGCATCGTCGGGGTCTATGGCTCCCGCCACGGCGAACCATTCACCCTGCGCGCCGCGCAGCATGTCGGTGCGTACCCCTTCGGCGACGATGCACGACACCTTGATGCCCTGCGCGCCATGATGAATCGACAGCCACTCCGTGAGCCCCACCACGGCGTGTTTGCTCGCCGTGTAAGGAGCATTCCCGAGCGCGGTCAACAGTCCCGCCGCCGACGCGTTCTGGACGAGGTATCCCTCACCCCGCGCGAGCATGTGGGGCAGCACCGCCCGGGCCGCGTACACCTGGGCCATCACGTTGACGTCCCACATCTCCTGCCACGCGGCGTTCGAGGCCCAGACATTGCCCCGGTCCTGCAGCGGCGTCACGCCGTCGTGCGGCTCGCCCCACAGGACACCCGCGTTGGCGACGAAGACGTCGATCCGGCCCCGCACCTCGATGACATCCCGCACGAGCGCACGGATCTGGGCCTCGTCGCGCACATCTACCACCCGACCGAGACCGCCGACCTCTGTGGCCACGCGCCGCGTGCCGGCGGCATCGATGTCGCAGACCACCATCGAGGCCCCCTCGGCGGCGAACCGCCGGCACATCGCCTCTCCCATGCCGTTCGCACCACCGGTGACGACGACGACCTTGTCCCTCAGCTCCATGACGGCCGCACCTGGCCGGTCAGCCGAGGCCGGTCAGCGCGGCGGTGTTAAACCAGAGGATCTTGCGCTCGGCGACCGGGTCGTCGAGCTCGGCCACAGTCTTCTCGTAGTCCCGGGGCTCGGCGAGTCCCTCGGGGTGGGGGTAGTCGGACCCGAAGATCACGTGGTCCACGCCCAGATGCCCGACGACCTCGATCAGATCGTCCTCCCAGAAGGGGGACACCCAGACGTGCTCCTTGAACTGCGCCACGGGGTCCGAGGCGAAGAAACCGGGCCGCTGGAAACCCGCCCGGTTGAGGCCGGCCAGCAGGAGCGGAAGGAACTCGGCACCATTCTCTACCGACGCAATCCGCAGCGTCGGGAACCGCTCGAACAGCTTGTCGCAGACCAGCGCTCCGAGGTAGGTGCCGATCGCCCGGTCGTGGCCCACGGCGACCTCCAGCGGCGGGGCGACACCGCCGATGATGTTGCCGTGGTGCTCGACGTACTTGTCCAGACCCGCCCCGCCCACCTCGCCGACGTGCGGGACACAGGTCGCGCCGGCCTCCGCGATCCGGGCCCAGATCGGATCGAAACGCTCACTGCCGGGACTCACCCAACCGTCCGCGGTGTAGACCGCCTGCGGGCGGACCACGAACAGGCGGGCCCCGTGGGCCAGGCCGTGTTCGACCTCGGCCACGGCAGCGTCTACGTCACCGAAGGCGAGGTACGGCGCGGTGAAGATGCGGTCGGCGTGGTTGTATCCCCAGTCGTCCAGCAGGTAGCGGTTGAACGCCCTGAACGCGACGGCCGCGGCGGCGACGTCGTACTGGAGGCTCTCCTCGATGCCCATGCCGAGGGAGGGCAGCAACCAGATGGCCTGGAGCTCCTGGGAGTCCATCCGGGTGATCCGGGCCTCGCGGTCGCGGTAGTGGGCCGGGATCGGCTCGCGCTGGGCGAGGTACTCCGCGAGCGGCTTTCCGGCCTTGTTGCCCCGAAAGTAGTCGGACATGACGCCCGGCTGGACGATGGGGTCGAAGGTCGGGTTCGTGACGGTTTTATCCGTCTTTCCCCCGACGATCAGGCGTACCCTCTTGTCGATGGTCGCGACCTGCACCGTGCGTTCGGCCCAGCCCTTCGGGCAGTGCCGAGTGAACGCGTCCAGGGGCTCGTAATAGTGCTGGTCGCAGTCGAAGACCGGTAAGACTGCCTCTGACATCGGGAACCTCATTCGGGAAAGGCTCGCGTTACGCACGGAATCACGCGTGAACGTCGTTTTCTAATTCTAATCTCAATTTTTTACTGGTCAAGTCGACGGGACTCGCGATGAGCAACGCATCGACGACGACGCCGCCGCGCGCCGATACCAGCGCCGGGTTGATCTCGATCTCCGCCAGCCCGTGCGCCCGCAGCACCTCGCCCAGCCCGTTGAGGGTCGTGGCGAGCCAGGCGAAGGAGACCGGTTCGCCGCCCCGGAACCCCTCAAAAAGTTCCGCCGTCCGCAGTCGGGACGCCGCCCGGCGCAGCGTGGGCTCGTCGCACGGCAGCGGCACCGACTCCACGTCGCGGAGCACTTCGACCGCGGCGCCGCCGAGGCCGAAGCTCCCGAACACTCCCAGCGGACCGGCGTCACGGACGGTGAGAACCAGTTCCACACCGCCGGAGACCATCTTCTGCACGATCCAGGGGCGGGGGCCGTCCGCCGCCCACCGGCCCCGCATCTCGCTCAGCGCCGCCGCCACCGCCGGCGCGGAGCCGAGCCCGACGGCGACCAGGCCAAGCTCCGTCCGGTGCGCCACCGCCGCGTCACCCGACTTCAGGACGACGGGGTAACCGATCTCCTCTGCGGCCTTCAGTACCGAGAAAGTGGCGTCGGCGCACACCCGCATCGGGCAGACGTCGACTCCGGCGGACGCCAGCAGCATGAGGGCATCCGCCCCGCCGACCACCCCGCCGGCGGTCCCGGCCGTGGCCGTCCCCGACAGCACCGACGGCACCGCCGTCCCCGACAGCACCAACTGCGTCGGCTCCCGCGCCGGGCCGAGCAGGGCCCGGACGACCCGGCCGAGGTCGGACGGGGTCTGCGCGACCAGGACGCCCGCGGCGCGCAGGAGGGCGATGTGGGGTCCGAGCGCCGGGCCGCCGTACCAGAGCACGACGAACGGCTTGCGGGAGCTCTCGCGCACCGCGAGGACGTCATCGACGCTGGACTGGTTCCACCCACGCGCGCCCATCGGCAGCGGGACACACACCGCTTCGACCGCCGGGTCGTCGGCCACCGCGGCGAGGTAGTGCCGGAAGTCGTTCGGCATCGACCCGGGACCGACGTCGAGCGGGTTGAGGGCCGCCGCGAAGGATGGAGCCCGCTCCTTCACCCGGGCGAACGTCGCCCCCGACAGCGCAGGGAAGGTCACCCCGGCCGCGGCGAGCTGCTCCGTGGCGAGAACGGCCATACCGCCGGAGTACGCGACCATCCCCCACCGGCGCGGGAAACGCCCGCCGGGCTCACCGGTATCGGCACCGCCGAGTACCCACAGGTCGTCCGGATCGTCGACCACGGTCGCGCCCAGCGCTCGCAGCAGGGCCAGTTCGAGCTGGCCCCGCCCGACGATCTTGCCGGTGTGGCTGGCGGCCGCGCGCTCCCCGGCGGAGGTACGGCCCCCGAGATAGACGATGAACCGTTTGCCCGCCCGGGTGAGCTCGCGTACCGCCCGCGTGAGCAGTTCGCCGTCGCGGATGGACTCCAGGTACGCCGCGACCGTGTGGACGTCCGGGGCGCCGGCGAAGTACGCGAGGAAGTCGGGGACATCCATGTCGCGCTGGTTGCCGGTGCTCACGACATGCGAGACGCCGACCCCGGCCACCTTCGCCCGCTCGACCACGGTGCTCCCGATCGCCCCGCTCTGGGCGATGATCGCGAGGCCGCCGGCGGGGATCGGTTCCCCACCGGTCAGGACCGAGGTCATGCTCAACGCCAGTCCGGTGCGCACCGTGATCAGCCCGGTGCTGTTGGGGCCGACGACGTTGATTCCCTGCTCCCGCGCATACTCCAGCAGCGAGTGCTCCAGCCGCTCGCCCTCCTCCCCCATGTCGCCGAATCCGGCGGTGAGCATCAGGACCTGGCGAGCGCCCACCGCCGCGCACTGTTCGAGCACCCCCCGCACCCGATGGGCCGGCACCGCGACGACGACCACGTCCGGCACGTCCGGCAGGAGGGTCAGGGACCGCAGAGCCGGACGGCCGTCGACCTCGACGGCCGTCGGGTGAATGACGGTGACCCGCCCGGCGTAGCCGTAGGTCCCGAGGTGGTCGAGCACCGCCCGACCACCCGCTTTGTAGGCCTCGGTGACCTCGGTGGAGACCCCGACGATCGCGACGGAGTGGGGATCCAGGAAACGGGCGACGACGTCGGGCCGTAGCCCGGCGCGGCGATCGGCGCCTTCCTGCGCGGTCATGTCCGGCCTCCTTCACCGCTGTCCGGCCCATCGTCGACGGGTGTCGCCGGCATCAGTCGTCGCGCCAGGTGCGAAACGGTAGGTTCATCAGGCTCCGCGTCTGCCCGCCGTGCGTCTCGAGGACCGCGTCGGGCGGAAGGGAGAAGCGCGGTATGCGCCGGAAGATCTCCTCGAAGGCGATGGTCAGCTCCATGCGGGCCAGGTGCATCCCGACACAGCGGTGGCTGCCTCCACCGAAGACCAGTGTCGAGGCGATCTTCCGGTCGATGAGCAGCTCGTTCGCGTCCGGGAAGGCCTCCTCGTCGCGGTGCGCGGACGCGAGCGGCAGCACCACCCGGTCGCCGGGCTGCAGCTGCGTTCCGCCCAGCACCCGCGACTCCATGACGGTCCGGCTCGCATGGACGATCGGCTCGTAGCGCAGCAGTTCCTCGACGGCCCCGGGGATGAGTGACGGGTCGGCCGCGATCCGGTCCTGCAGGTCGGGCCGTCGGGCGAGGTGCAGGAAGCTGAAGCCGAGCACCGTCGTGACCGTGTCGAGCCCGGCGAGCACCAGGACATAGGCGAAATTGAGGATCTCGTGGTAATCCATCTTCCGCTGGCCCGGCAGTTCGGCGTCGATCAGCCGCGAGAGGATGTCCTCCCCGGGAGTTTCAAGCCGCTCGTCGAGCAGGCCCCGCAGAAAAGTGTTCAGTGCCCGGCCCGCTTTCAGCCGCGCGGCCGTCTGCGCCTCCACATCGCCGTGCGTGGCCCCCTCCGTCGTCGTGTGCAGGATTGTGCCCGCCCAGTCGCAGAGCTGGTCACGCTGCTCGACGCTGAAATCGAGGCCGACGAGTCGTAGGAAGACGGCGCCCGGAAACGGCCGGCCGAACTTCTCCATGAAGTCGAACTCACGCTCGGCCGCCATGCGCGCGGCCAGCTCCGCGGCCCGGGAACGGATCTCGTCAGCCATACCCCCGATCGCCCGGGGGCGGAAGATCGGATCGATGATCATGCGATAGCGACGGTGCTCCGGCGGGTCCACCTCGAGCGGGATCAGGGCCCGCGAGTGGCCCGGAGTCGGGGGCGTGTCGGCGGGCCAGGAGGAGAACGCCTTCGCGTCGTGCAGCACCTCGTTCAGATCGCGAAACCTGGAGACGACGAAGAAGCCGCCGTAGTTGCCGGTGTAGGCCACCGGACAGGCGGCCCGCAGTTTTGCGTAGTCGGCGTGGGGATCGAGAGCGAAGGCCGGATCGTAGTGGTCGTAGTCGTGACCGAGCGCCTCGGCCGCCCGGCACGCGGCGGGTCGGTCGTTCATCGGGTGGCCGCCTCGGCCGCACCGTGCGACGGGTGGCCACCGAGCTCCCGCAGCGCCAGGGAGTCCTGGTAGTAGACGTCAACCCGGACGACCAGACCATCCCGGAGGCGGTACAGATCGAGCACCTTCATCGGCATGCTGCGTCCCGTTCTTCGTGAGGTAAAGGTTCCGAACACCCGTACGAGAACCGCATCGCCCGCCGCATCCACCGTCGGGGGCTCCAGCCGCACGTCGTAGTCCCGGCCCACCGCCTTCAACAGCGCCACGAATCCGGACTTGCCCACCCACTCCCCGCCGAAGGGCAGGCTGGCGGCCTCGGCGAAGACGATGTCCTCCGCGAGAAGGCCGAGACAGGTGCTGACGTCGCCGGCCCCCAGGGCGGTCGTAAAGGCGCGGACCACAGCGACGGCGTCCGGTGCGATTGTCATGCCGCAGTTCCTCTCGTGGATTCACCCGGGCCGGACCCGGCGCCACGGCGTCGTCCAGCCTTGCCAGGGAGGCCCCCGCTCGTCTACGTTTTCTATACCGAGTTCGAATTAGAAGTCAAGGTTGGGTCCGCGGGCCTAGCGGCCATGCGGCTAGCGGCCATGCGCCCGCCCGCGGCCCGGCCTGTCCGGACGGCCACACGAGAGGGCACACGATGATCGCGGCAATGACGGCGGAGGGCCTGGAACTTCGGACGCTGGTCGGCGGCTTCCTCGCCGAGAACGCCCCCGTGTCCGCGGCCCGACATCAGGCGGATGTCGCGGGCGGCCATGACGTCGCGGTGTGGGACCGGCTGGGCAAGGAGCTGGGTCTGACGGCCCTGCACCTGCCCGAGGAGTACGGCGGGCTGGGACTGCCGTACGAGACGCTGACGGTCGTGCTCGAGGAGATGGGTCGCGTGTTGTACGGCGGCCCCTACTTCTCCACCGTCTGCCTCGGCGCCGACGCACTCCTGCTGGCGGGCTCGCCCGACGATCGGGCGACGTTCCTGCCCCGGATCGCGGCGGCCGAGGCGACGGCGACGATTGCTTTTGCCGAAGGTGACCGTTTCGACGTGTCCGAGGTCGGCACGATCGCGGCCGCCGGTCCCGGCGGCTTTCGCCTGACCGGAAGCAAGACGCGGGTCGTCGATGGCGGGACGGCGGAGCTCCTGATCGTGTCGGCCCGCGCGGTGGGCACGATCGGCGATGACGGGCTGTCCCTGTTCCTCGTCGACGGCGACGCGGACGGTGTCGTCCGCGAGCCGATCCCGGCCTTCGACCAGACCCGGAGACTCGCCCGGATCGCGTTGCACGGGGCCCCCGCGCGGCTCCTCGGCCGGGAGGGCGGGGGCGCCGGTGCGCTGCGCTTCGTCCTGCGGCGGGCGGCCGTCGCCCTCGCCGCCGAGCAGCTCGGCGGCGCCGAGGCCTGCCTCGACCTGACGGTCGGCCATGCCCGGCTGCGCGAACAGTTCGGGCGCCCGATCGGCGGCTTCCAGGCGGTCAAGCACCGCTGTGCCGACATGCTCGTCGCCGTCGAGACCGCCCGGTCCGCCCTCTATGCCGCGGCCACCGAGGCGGAGTCGCCGGGCCCGGAGCTCGCCGTGCGGTCGAGCATGGCCCGCGCGCACTGCTCCGAGGTCTTCTCCCAGGTCGCCACCGACGCCCTGCACGTCCACGGCGGCATCGGGTTCACCTGGGAGCACGACACCCAGCTGTTCCTCAAGCGGGCCAAGGCGTCGGAGGTCCTGCTCGGCAGCCCCCGCGAGCACCGCGAGCTCGTGGCCCTCGGTCTCGGCCTCTAATCGGGCCCACCCGCTCGTGGCCCCGGGCCGGACGAGTGCCGGGACCACGAGCGGGGGTCCCATCGGCGGTCAGATGGAGTATCCGCCGTCGACGCAGAGCGTCTGCCCGGTGACGTAGGACGAGCGCGCGGAGGCGAGGAACGCGACGACCTCGGCCACCTCGTCCGCGCGGCCGAACCGCCGCAACGGCGTCGCGCGCATCGCTGCGGCCAGTGCCCGCTCGTCGTAGTCGCCGGTCGCGAGAAGGTCCTCCCACAGGCCGGCCTGGATCACCCCGACACCGACGCAGTTGGCCCGCACGCCGTGCCTGCCCTCCTCCGCGGCGATGGCGCGGGCCACCTGCTCCACGGCCGCTTTGGGCGCCGCGGAGAGCAGGTCTCGGGTCGCATAACGTCGCAGCGCGGTCGTGACGAGGCAGACCGCGGCCCCCCGGGTCTCACGCAGCGGCGGGATGGCCGGCCGCAGCAGATTGAACGCCGCGACCGCGTCCCGGGACATCTGCCGGGCGAACAGATCCGGGTCGATCTCGCCGGTGTAGCGCATCGGGATCTGCGGACCAGCGGCATAGACGACGACATCGAGGCGCGGGAGCCGACCGACGAGGTCGGCGCTGGCGGCCGCGTCCGTCAGGTCGAGCTGGCACACCCGGGCCTCCCGACCCGCATCGCTCACCGCGGCAGCCGCCCGCTTCGCCGCATCGGCATCGCGGCGGTAGGTGAGGACCACGTCCAGCCCGTCCCGGGCCAGCGCGCCGCAGATGGCCGAGCCGATACCGCCGCTGCCGCCGGCCACGAGCGCCTGACGGCGAGTTCCACCGGTCATGAGGTCGTCCCGTTCACTCGCCGTCCCGTTCACTCGCCGCGCACCCGCGCATAGCCGCTGACGACCGTCTGGTCCTCCTGGTTGGTCGTGATCAACATCAGTTCGGCGGTGGGCCGACCGTCCTGTTCGCCGACGGCCGTGACCGTCACCGTGCCCGTCAGGGTGTCTCCCGGCCACACCTGCCGGGAGAACCGCACCCCGAACGCGGTGAGCACCGCGTCGTCGAGCCACGAGGTGACCAGCCGCGCGGTGAGACCCATTGTGAGCTGCCCGTGCGCGAGCACGGACGGGAACCCGGCGATCTTGGTGGCGTACACCTCGTCGGTATGCAGCGGGTTGTAGTCACCCGACGCCCCGGCGTACATGACGATCTGAGTTCTGGTCAGCTCCTCGACGAGAAGCTGGGTGTGGGTGCCGCCGATCCCCAGCTCACGGACCATGGTCATGTCGAGCCCTCCGCCGACCGTCCGGTGATCACTCTCACCCGGCGCGCCGTCACCACAAGTTCACCGGCGGGGTCGGTGAAACGGGTGATCTCCTCCTCGAACCGCAGCCGGCCACTGCGGGCGCTGTGCTTCTCCCAGGTCGCCCCGGCGGACCGCTCGACGGTGAGCACGTCGCCGGGCCGCACCTCACGGTGGTATTCGTAGTGCTGCTCCGCGTGCAGGCTCGTCGTGCCCGCCCCCGGGGGCGGCGTACCCGGGCCTCGCCCCGATCCACACCAGGGCTGACCAGGCTGGGGCCGGTAGGGCCAGTCGGGGTCGAACTGAGCCACCGCGGCGACGAACGTGGGAGAGGCGGACAGCCCTCCCCGGCGGATCGTGCGCTCGTGCTCCGCGTCGTAGCGCACCGGGTCGTCGTCGCCGACCGCCCGGGCGAAGCACAGGACGTGCCCGGCCTCGACGGGAAACTGGAAACGTGGCACCGCGTTCTCCTTGTCGCCTTCCGAGTCGCCTTCCGAGTCGGCATCCGATCGCGTCACGATCTGATCGCCGCCGCCGGCCGTGGCTCCCGGGGGAGGCCGAGGACGCCCTCACCGATGATGTTGCGGTGCACCTCGCTGGTTCCCGCGTACACCGTGCCGGAGTGCGCGACGAGGTAGGCATCCTGCCAGTCGTCGGTCGGGTACCCGACGCCCGCGGGCCGCGCCAGGGCACCGGGGCCGGCGATGCGCAGCGCGATCTCCCCCAGCCGCAGGTGGTACTCGCTCCACATGAGCTTCCACGCGGTCTGCTGGCGTCCGGGCTCGCGGCCGGCGGCGATCTCGGCCACCGTCCGCGACCAGGTTGTGCTCAACAGCAGGACCTGGGTGGCGGCCCAGGCGAGATCCTGGCGCACCAACGGATCCCCGGTGAGCCCCTTGCGCCGCGCCAGGTCGATGAGGTCCCGCAGTTCCCGCCGCCGGGCCTGGATCAGCATCGTGCTCGCACGCCCGGCGGCGGCCCGCTCGAAGGCCAGCGTCGACTGGACGACCTGCCATCCCCGGCCGAGCCCACCGATGACGTCGGCGAGGCGGGCCCGAGTGGCGTCGAAGAACACCTCCGCGAACTCCGCGGCCCCCGTCATCTGGCGGATGGGACGCACCTCGATGCCGTTCTCCCCCGGGGTGAAGGGAACGATGACGTAGGACAGGCCCCGGTGCTTGGATTCCTGGGGGTTGGTCCGACACAGCACGAAGATCATATTTGCGGTCGCGAACCGCGAGGTCCACACCTTCTGGCCGGTGATGATCACCTCGTCGCCGTCGACGACGCCACGGGTCCGGGCCGACGCGAGGTCGGAGCCGGCCGCCGGCTCCGAAAAGCCCTGGCAGTAGCGATGGTCACCAGACCGGATGGGCGGCAGAAACCGCACCCGTTGATCGTCGGTGCCATGCAGGATGATCGACGGACCCACCATGGACTCGCCCTGGACCCGGTCAACGCGCGGAACACCGGCCCGGTAGAACTCCTCGTCGAGCACGGTCATCTCAGGGGCGTGCCAGCCTCTTCCACCATGTTCCGTCGGCCAGGCCGGACAGACGAGCCGGGCATCCAGGCAGCGCTGTTCCCATTGGCGGTAGCGCGGATCCCTGATTGCACAGGCCCTCTCCTCCTCACTTACCCGGCTGGCGACGGACCCGGGCAGATCGACGCCCGACCGCCAGTCGAGCAGGTCGGCCAGCCCCGGCGGCGCATTATCCGTGATCCAGTTCCGCAGCTCGGACCTCAGGTCAGCGAGCGTCGGATCGCGATCGAGACCGAGCTCCACGCGCATTTCTCCGTTCGTCGACGCCGTCACGGACCGTGCGAACACCCGCAGTCAGGCCGCCGCGCGGGCCAGTGCCCGCACCACGGGTGACGGACTCGGCCGACCCAGCACCCGCGCCATCCAGACGCTGGTGGCCACGAGTTCCGCCAGGTCCACCCCGGTGTGCACGCCGAGTCCCTGGAGCTGCCAGACGAGGTCCTCCGTAGCCAGGTTGCCCGTGGCGCTCTCGGCGTAGGGGCAACCACCAAGGCCGCCCGCGGAGCTGTCCACCGTGCGGACCCCGGCCTGCAGCGCCGCCAGCACGTTGGCGAGCGCCTGCCCGTAGGTGTCGTGGAAGTGCACGGCGACCTGCTCGAGCGGCACGCCGGCCCCGGACACCGCCCGCACGAGGCGGGTCACCTGTCCCGGCGTTCCCACTCCGATCGTGTCGCCGAGGCTGATCTCGGTGCATCCGAGCTCGAACAGCCGGCGGGCGACTCCGACGACCTGATCGACTCCGACGACGCCCTCCCAGGGATCACCGCAGACCATGGAGACGTACCCGCGCACCCCCGCACCCGCCTCCCGGGCCGACGCCACGATCGGGGCGAACATCTCCAGCGCCTCGGTCACGCCGCGGTTCAGGTTGCGGCGGGAGAAGGTCTCCGTCGCGCTGGCGAAGACCGCGATGTCACGGACTCCGCGGTCGAGGGCACGCCGCAGGCCTCGGGCATTCGGGACGAGCACGGGGTAGCGGACACCGGGAAGGTCCTCGAGCAGGTCGAGCAGGTCCTCGGCGTCGGCCAGCTGCGGAACCCAGTCGGGGTGGACGAAGCTCGTCGCCTCGATCACGCGCAGTCCCGCCCCGAGCAGGCGACGGATGAACTCCGCCTTCACCTCGGTCGGGATGACGCCCTTCTCGTTCTGCAGACCGTCTCGGGGCCCGGCCTCGTAGACGGTGACGCTCGCGGGCAGCCCGTCCGCCGGGACGACCTCGGGCGCGTACATGGTCACGGCTGGCGTCCGGTCACCCCGCGGGCGCGCAGTCCCGCGATGTCGTCCGGGGTCAGGCCGCACTCGCCGAGGACCTCGTCGGTGTGCTCCCCGAGCGCCGGTGCGGGGCGCGCGACGTCGAAGGGCTGCCCGGAAACCGGAGCCGGCCACCCGGTGCTCGTGTAGGGCCCCGCCACGGGATGGTCGCTCTCGTGGATGATCTCCCGGGCGCGCAGGTGCTCGTCTGTGAGAGTCTCGGCCTTGCCGTTGGCCGGAGACAGCGGGATGTCCCACTTGAGCGCGATGTCCACCCACTCCGCCGCGGTCTTCGAGCGGAAGACCGGGATCAGCTCGTCCAGGAGGTCCGCCTTCCCACCGTCGGCGAAGTCGACGGCGAAGGTCGTGTTCTTGACGTCGACCAGATCCGGGCGATCGATGGCCCGGCAGAAATTGTCCCAGAACTTGTGCTCGATGGCCGCCAGCAGGACAGTCCTGTCGTCGGCGGTCTCGTAGTACGTGTATTTCGGATGCTTCCGAGGGTCGAGCCCGACGGTCGGCGGCGGGTTGCGCCGGTCTGTGATGCGGTCGGCATTCCAGGTCATGACCGCATCGAGGCACTGATTGGCCAGGACGGCGTCGGAGCCTGCGGCGTCGATGTAGGCACCGTTTCCGGTGAGATCCCTGCGGCGCAGGGCAGCGATCGTGGTGAGTGCGCCGTAGAGCGCTGTCGACAACGGGCCGTCGATCGAGCCGGAGAAATAGAGCCCGCCGGGGTTGACGTTCTCGCGCACAACTCCGTCCGGGTCCTTGGTCAGGGCGACCTGGCCGCCGACGGCACCCATCATGTAGCCGTGTACCGGGATCTGACTGTACGGTCCCCGCCTACCGAATCCACTGGCCTGGCAGTAGATGATGTCCGGTTTGACAGCCCGCTGCGCCTCGTAGCCGATGCCCAGAAGCTCACAGGCGTTACCGGCGAATCCGTCGACGAAGATATCGGCCGTGCGCAGCAGACGGAAGAACAGATCGCGGCCCTCGTCGAGCCGCAGATCGATCTCGATGCTGCGTTTGTTTCGGTTGCACAGCAGGTGGAAAACGCTGTTCTGCGGGGTGATGCGGTCACCGAGCTCACGCAGGTAGTCACCGACGCCGGGCCGCTCCACCTTGATGACGTCGGCGCCAAGATCGCCGAGCAGGCGGCTCGTCTGGTCGCCGGTCGGGAGCATCGCACACTCGAGCACGCGGACACCCTGCAAGAGTTCGATCACGGACCACCTCCGATGTAATGCAGGCCGGCGCGCACGCGCGCGGTCGGCGGCGGACGGGTGCGGCGCATCGCGCACCGCGCCGCGGAGCGCCAGGCACGATCATGGCTCGAGACGAGCCGGTCTCGTCCGACGTCCGACCCGACTGCAGTGTCTAACCTAACATAGATTTTAGAAACGTACCTGTCCTGACTCCGGACAACGATCGCCACACACCCTTGCCCGAGGTCGAAGCGGCGGCGGAGGCCGCCCGGGCACATCCCGAATGTCGCTTAGACTTCGCTCCAGGCCCAGGAAGGTCCACGTCCAGTAGGCGGAGTACGTTGCGCAGAGGATTCCCATGACGACAGCCCGCAGCCGGTCGGGCGGCAAGGCGCTCGCGACCCGCTCGCGCATCCTGGACGCCGCCGCGCACGAGTTCCGGCGCACCGGCTACACCGGAACCCGACTGTCCGACATCGCCGCGACCGCCAACACCCAGGCGGGCAGCCTCTACTACCACTTCTCCAGCCGGGAGGAGCTGGTCGAGGCAGTCCTGCGCGTGGGTCAGGAGCGGACCGAGACCTACGTGTTCGATCGCCTCGCCGCGATCCCCCCGGACGCCCCACGGATGCTCGTCCTGCGGGAGGCGATCGCCGCGCACCTGACGTCCGTACTCAAGACCGGGGACTACACCGCGGCCACCATCCGCATCCTCTCGCAGGTGCCAGAGGAGATCCGCGAACGGCAGATCGCGGCGCAACGGCGCTACGGCGAGTTCTGGCGCGACCTGTTCGCAGCCGCCCTTGCCAGCGGGGAACTGCGCGCGGATCTTGACCTCTCCGCCACGCGCATGCTCCTGGTCGGGGCCCTGAACAGCTCGGCTGACTGGTACCCGTCGCGGTCGCGGGCCCTCCCGCTCGATCGGCTCATCGCACACTTCTACTCCGTCTTTCTGGAGGGCATCGCGACCCCCGAGGGCCGCGGCCACCGCGTGCACCGCCGCGTCACGACGCCCACCCCGCCGGCGCCGCCGGTCGCGCCGAGCAGTGCGGCCTCGGCCCGTGGGGCCGCGACGACGGCACGGATACTGGACGCCGCCGCGACAGTCTTCCGTACCCGCGGGTATGCCGGGACACGGCTGGTGGACGTCGCCACCGAGGCGGACATGCAGACGGGAAGCCTTTACTACCACTTCGGCTCCCGTGAGGACCTCGTCGCCGCGCTCCTCGCGGTCGCCTGGCAGCGCACCGACGACATCGTCCGCCGTAGCGTCGCGGAACTTCCCGCCGACGCCTACCCGATCGACCGCCTCTCGACCGTCATCGCCGCCCACCTGCTGTCGGCGCTCGCGCTCGGCGACTACACCTCGGCGCTCATCCAGATCACGGACCAGGTGCCCGACGAGGTCCGCAGCCGCAGCGCCCCCCTTCAGCGCGCCTACGCCACGTTGTGGCGGAACCTTCTCGCGGACGGTGTCGCGGCCGGGGAGATCCGCGCCGACCTCGACGTCCGCATCGTCCATCGCATGATCATCGGGGCCCTCAACTGGACCATCGAGTGGTATCACCGCGACGGCCGCCTCACCCCGGAACGGCTCGCCGAGCAGACGGTCAGTGCAGTGTTCGAAGGCATCACCTGGAGGTGACGAGCCAGGCCACAACCGCGCACGGCCGGGAAGCGTCCCGGTGACGGACGGCTTGACTATCTAAAATAATTTAGATTAGGCTGGCCTCCGACACCGGGAGGCGGCGTATGCACGGCATCGTGGCCTGTGAGGCCTACATCCCCTACCACCGCCTGGAACGGGCCGCGATCAGCACCTCGCTCGGCGGCGGCGTTGTGAGCGGCGCGCGCAGCGTCGCGTCGTACGACGAGGACGCAACGTCGATGGCGGTCGAAGCGGCACGAAGCGTGCTGCGGACGGTGCCGACGGCGGCTCGTCCCCGGCGCCTGTACCTCGCCACGACGGTCCCCCCGTACCTCGACAAGACCAACGCGACGGTGGCGCACTCGGCGCTGGCACTCGACAGCGGCGCCCTCGCCGTCGACATGTGCGGCGGCGTGAGATCGGGGGCAGGCGCGTTCCTGGCCGCAGCCGAGGCGTCCGAGCCCGCGATGGCGCTGCTCTCCGACATTCGCACCGGCCTGCCCGGCAGCGCGGACGAGCGCGAGGGGGGCGACGCGGCTGCGGCTGTGCTCTTCGGGCCGGGCGACAGTGACACTCCGGTGCTCGCCGAGGTGGTCTCGGCCGCCGCCGAGACGGAGGAGTTCCTCGACCGGTGGCGCGCTCCCGGTGATCTCGCGTCACGGGTGTGGGAAGATCGCTTCGCCGAGCACGTCTACGTCCCGCTGGCGATGGACACCCTTTCCGCCGCGCTCAAGAAGGCGGACCTCACTCCGGGCGGTGTGGATCATCTCGTCGTCTGCGGCCTGCCCAGGCGGTCGGTGCGCCGGGTGGCGGCCGGGACCGGTATACCGGCCGACCGCGTCGTGCCCGACCTCGCCGAGGTCATCGGCAACCCCGGAACCGCGCAGCTCGGCGTCCTGCTCGCCGCCGCGCTGCGGCGGGCCGGGCCCGGCGACACGATCGCCCTCCTCCTGCTCGCCGACGGGGCCACGGCGTTCATCCTGCGTACCACCGCGCAGATCGGCCGGCGCCGCCCGGCCGCACCGCTCGCCGGCGGCGGCGGCGCTGCGCTGCGCTACCCGACCTTCCTGAACTGGCGGGGAATGCTCGCACGGGAGCCACCACGGCGACCAGATCCGGAACCGCCGGCCGCACCGCCGGCGTACCGGTCGCGCGCCTACAAGCATGCGTTCACCGCGACCCGCTGCACGCGTTGCGGCCGCGTGAGCCTGCCACCCGCGCAGGTCTGCTTCCATTGCGGTGCGATCGACACGATGGTAAGTCACCCGATGGCGCGGGCCCACGGAACCGTGGCGACGTTCACCGTCGATCGACTGGCGTTCACCCCGCACCCCCCGATGATCGCCGTCGTCGTCGACTTCGACGGCGGCGGACGCTTCCGCTGCGAGCTCACCGACGCGGATGCCTCGCAGGTCGCGATCGGCGACCCGGTCGAGATGACATTTCGGCGCCTACTCACCGCCGACGGCGTGCACAACTACTTCTGGAAGGCGCGGCCGGTCCGGCGCGCCGGGGGGGAGACCTGAGTGGCTTCGAACGGCATCCGGGACCGTGTCGCCATCGTGGGCATGAGCTGTACGGCCTTCGGTGAGCGCTGGGATCGTTCAGCGGACGACCTCCTCGTCGAGGCGGTGCACGGCGCGACGGAAAGCGCCTCGACCAACCTGGACGACATCGATGCCTTCTGGCTCGGGACGTACCTGTCCGGCGTTTCCGGCATGACCCTGAGCCGGCCGTTGCGGATCCGGGATAAGCCGGTGACACGCGTCGAGAACATGTGCGTGACCGGCTCGGAATCGCTGCGCGGCGCGTGCTATGCCGTGGCGAGCGGAGCCTACGACGTGGCCATGGCCGTCGGCGTCGAAAAACTCAAGGACTCCGGATACTCCGGACTCACCCGGGCCTCGATCCCCGGGGACGGGACCGGCGGCACGCTGGGCACCACCACTGCACCCGCCAACTTCAGCCTGCTCGGCCCGGCCTACGCGGCGAAGTACGGCGTCCACCCCCGCGAACTCAAGGAGGTCTTCACCCGGATCGCCTGGAAGAATCACGCCAACGGCGCGCGCAACCCACGTGCCCAGTTCCGCACGCCGGTAGCGGCCAGTACTATCGCCCGCTCGCCTCTGGTGGCCGGCCAGCTCGGTGTCTTCGACTGTTCCGGTGTCTCGGACGGCGCGGCCGCCGCCATTGTCGTCCGCGCCGAGGACGCCCACCGCTACACCGACCGACCACTTTATGTAAAGGCACTGTCCTGTGTGTCCGGTGACGCGACGGGCAACGTCGACCCGTCGTACGACTTCACGACCTTCCCGGAGGTCGAGGCCTCCGCACGGGAGGCGTACCGTCAGGCCGGGGTTCATGATCCTCGGGCCGAGATCGCTATGGCCGAGGTCCATGACTGCTTCACGGTCACCGAACTCGTCCTCATGGAAGATCTTGGCTTTGCCGAACGCGGCACGGCGTGGAAGCAGGTCCTGGCCGGCACCTTCGACCTCACCGGCGAACTCCCCGTCAACCCGGACGGCGGGCTCAAGGCCTTCGGCCACCCCGTCGGTGCCTCCGGCCTACGCATGCTGTTCGAATGCTGGCTTCAGCTTCGAGACGACGTTCCAGCAGACCGTCGCATCGCGCAGCACGGCAGAACGCTCGGACTGACCCACAACCTCGGCGGCGGCCCTGGTGAGTGCGTGTCATTCGTCTCTCTCGTTGGGACCGAGCCGAACGACTGACCCGCTTCAAGTCATCAACGCGACTGACGATCGATGCCACCTTCTGGCACCTCGGGACCTCGTCCATGGCGCCAAACGGGTGCTGGTTCTGATGGAACGCACCTCCAGGGACAGCAGCACGAAGATCCTTTCAGTCTGCACCCTCCCGCTCATCGGACGGGTCTGCGTACAGCGGATCATCACCGACCTTGCGATGGTCGACGTGACCAGGCAGGACTGATGCTCGACGCGGCGGCAAGTCCCGCCGCCGACTGACACCCGTCCGGCGGCGGGACGCACTCTCCCGTACTGGACGTCACACGAGGCCGGAATGGAACGAGTTCGTCTTCTAATCTAAATTAGACATTAATACTTACTTGGTCACCAGATGACAGATGTGGGACGGAGCAACCATGACGGCGACGAGGCCCCGCGCCGCCTCCTTCGATCACGACCGGCTGAAGTCGGCGATCGCGAAGGCGAACATCCCAACGCTGGTCCCCGTGCTGTACCAACTCACCGGCGACGAACAGTGGCTTCAGGCGCGCTACCGTCCCACTCGGACCCGGGGAATGGAGGAGCACAGCGATGGCGGCCTGCCGTCCCATGTGCGCGACGAGATCCGCGCCGCAACGGTGAAAGCGGTTCTCGCCTGGGCGGACGGACGGCCACCCGCCGTGCCAGCACCGAACAGCGATGTTCTGGTCGAACTCATGACGCTCAGCATGGGCGAGCCGGTACCAGGCGAATACGAGCCCATGGTCGCGGAGAACATGGACATCCGCCCTGCCCCCCGGCGTCACGTCGTCGAGACCGGATTGGCCCCTTTCGTTGTCGTGATCGGCGCCGGTGTCTCCGGACTCACTGCGAGTAAATACCTTAAAGATGCGGGCATTGACCATGTCGTCCTCGAACAGAGCACACGCATCGGCGGGACCTGGCGGGAGAACCGCTATCCGGGATGCGGGGTCGACACGCCCAGCTATCTTTACTCCTTCAACTGGTTTCGCCGCAACTGGACCCGCCACTTCGGACGGCGAGAAGAAGTCGAGCAGTACCTGGAGGACCTGGCCCGGCATTACAACCTGCTGCCGTCGATCCGACTCGGAGTCAAAGTGATCAAGGCCAGCTGGCATGAAGCCGCTCGGCGCTGGGTCGTCCGGGTTCGGGAAGCCGACGGGACCGAGCAGGAGATCGCAGCGAACTGTGTGATCACCGCGGTCGGCCAGCTCAACGTTCCCAAGGTCCCAGACATTCCCGGAATGGACGAGTTCGAGGGGCCTCTGTTCCACTCGGCGGAATGGCCGGACAGCCTTGATCTGCACGGTCGCTCGCTTGCCGTCATCGGCACCGGCGCGAGCGCCATGCAGATCGTCCCGGCTGTGGTCGACGAGGTCGCATCGTTGACCGTCTATCAGCGCTCACCACACTGGATTGCTTCGAACGCGAACTATTTTCAGTCCGTATCCTCCGACGTTCACTGGCTCATGGAACACCTTCCTTATTACTACGAATGGTACCGGTTCCGGCTTTCCTGGGTTTTCAACGACCGGATTCACGCATCATTGCAAAAAGATCCAACATGGCCGCATCCAGAGTACTCGCTGAACGCCGTGAATGATTCCCACCGCGCTTACTTCACTCGTTACCTGGTCGACCAGCTCGAGGGGCGGGAGGACCTCATCGCTCAAGCGCTACCTACTTATCCGCCCTTCGGCAAGCGGATGCTGCTCGACAACGGATGGTTCAAGGCCCTCCTGCGCCCACACGTCGAGCTGGTGACCAGGCCCGTGGCGAGGCTCACGCCCCACGGAGTGCGTGATGCCGACGGTTTCGTACGTCCCGCGGACGCCGTCGTAATGGCAACCGGATTCGATGCGCACCGGCCGATTCACGTGGAGATCATCGGCCGATCGAACAAGTCGCTCAAGGAAATCTGGGGTGACGATGAGGCCGAGGCCTACCTGGGCATAACAACCCCAGGTTTTCCGAACCTGTTCTTCATGTATGGGCCGAACACGAACCTCGGACATGGTGGAAGCTTCATCTTTCTCGCCGAGCGACAGATCCGTTATATAGTCGATGCACTATGCACTATGACCGAGCAGGGCATTGAGACGATCGAGTGCCGACCCGAGGTCAATGAGCGGTATAATCGAGCACTCGATGAAGCCCACAGCCGGATGGTGTGGACGCATCAGGGCATGGACACTTGGTATCGCAACTCGAAGGGCCGGGTCGTGACGAACATGCCCTGGCGCATCCTCGATTACTGGAAGATGACCCGTACCGTCAACCTAGCCGACTTCCACGTAGAGTCGGTCGTGAAAAGAATACCATCAACGGAATCCGTGGGACGCTGACCGCTCCGCCGCGTAAGTCTCAGGCGACCTCTCCGACCGCGACGGGGCCGTTTCGCCGGTCCGCATGGCCTGCAGCAGGCTGGGGGTGAGGCCGATCCGAGGCGCGGTGCTGGGCTCACGCCCAGCCCGTTTCCTCGGGTCGCCTCCCGCACCGGACGTACGCCTTTCAACGCATCCGGCTGTGGGGCTCCGGAATACCGATTTGGGCGGTGGCCTGGGCGTTTGCCCGCCGGATCGGGTCAGTGCCAGGCAGGCTGGATGGTCGTGGTGTGGTCGCTGCTCTACGCCCTGACGCGGAACGCTCTCGGGCTGATGCTGCTGCGCGTGCGCGAGGACACGGCGAAGGAGGTGGAGCTCCTCGTCCTTCGCCATCAGGTGGCGGTGCTGCGTCGGCAGGTGAATCGTCCGACGCTGGAACCGGCGGATCGGGTGGTCCTCGCAGCCCTGTCTCGGCTCCTTCCCCGGGCTCGCTGGGGTTCGTTCTTCGTCACCCCGGCCACCGTGCTGCGCTGGCACCGTGAGCTCCTCGCACGACAACGGACCTATCCGCGTAAGACCCCCGGACGGCCGCCGGTCCGCGGGGAGGTCCGCGAGCTGGTCCTGCGTCTCGCCCGGGAGAATCCGACCTGGGGGCACCGCCGGATCCACGGCGAGCTCGTCGGACTGGGCTACCCGGTGGGGGTCGCCACCGTCCGGCGGATCCTGCACCGTGCCGGCGTCGACCCTGCGCCCCGGCGGGCAGAGGGCTCCTGGCGGACGTTCCTGTCCGCGCCGGCCTCCGGCCTGCTGGCCTGCGACTTCTTCACCGTCGACACCGTGTTCCTGCAGCGGATCCACGTGTTCTTCGTCGTCGAACACACCACCCGCCACGTCCATGTCCTCGGGGTCACGAAGCATCCGACCGCAGCCTGGGTCACCCAGCAGGCCAGGAACCTGCTGATGGACCTCGAGGAACACGGCCACCGGTTCCGGTTCCTCATCCGAGACCGAGATGCGAAATTCACGGCCTCGTTCGACGCCGCCTTCACCGCAGCCAGCATCGACGTGGTGCGCACACCGCCGCAGTCACCGAAGGCGAACGCGATCGCGGAACGCTGGATCGGCACCGCCCGCCACGAATGCACCGACAGACTGTTGATCGTCTCCGAACGGCACCTGACGACGGTCCTCACCAGCTACGCCGCACATTTCAACACCCACCGGCCCCACCGCGCCCTCGGCCAGCACCCACCCGAACCGCCACCGGCGGTCACCCCGACCCCCGGGTCCACCATCCGTCGCACACGCATCCTCGGCGGGCTGATCAACGAATACCGCAACGCCGCCTGACCACCCCCACAGACGATCATGTCAGCCGTAAAAGGCCAGCTCACAAGCCAAAACCCGAATTTTGGAGCCCCACACCACACAGCGCGGACAGGGAAACTCATACCAAAGAAAAAACAGCTACCCTCGGTAGCTGTTTGATTACCTAGAGTGTCCGAAGGGGGACTCGAACCATTAACCCACCACCGGTCACCCTCTCCGATGACCTCGTTCTCGCAGGTCAGCAGGGGTACGACCGATGAACACGCCGACCAGCGAGCACTCTAAGGATCATAGCGAAAGTCGCGCTTCCATGGACGCGCTTCGACCAGCCGCAGAGCCGGGGGGAGCGGCTCGCGCGGTGACCGTGATCATGGGCGGCGTTGTCGGTCTGAGCTTCCTATTCGCCTTCGGCAACGTATGGCTGCTGGCGCTACGGCTCGGGGTACCCGTCTATGTGGCTCCGCTGGTCGCGCCGTCGGTGGACCTGTCGGTGGTCGGCCTGCTCCTCGGGATCCGGTACCTGTCCGCGCACGGCGCCCGTTCTGAACAGCTGCGTCCAGCTCGAAGGCTGCTGGTGTTCGCCAGCATGGTCACCCTCGCGTTGAACGTCTCCGAACCGATCATTGCCGGTGAGTACGGCAAGGCCGCGTTCAACAGCGTCGGATGCTGGCTCCTCATCGGCTGGGCCCACGTCGGACCAGGCCTCCTCCAGGTCATGCACGAACTCGGATGGGCTGAGCCGGGCACGATGCCAAAGCCGTTTGGTGCGGCGGCGGACACGATGCCACTCGAGGAAGCCGCCGGCCTGGCCAACGGGAAAATCCAGGAGCCGGCTATGGCGCCCGGACCGGCGAGAGCGCCCTCGAAGCCGGCAGTCGTAGAAGTGGAACAGCCACACTGGGACGGCGAAGGTGCCGCTGAGGAGCTGCCATCTGTGCCCGCACAGCGCAGGACCGACCGGAATCTGCGGGCGGTCACGGACGGGCACTTGCTGCAGCGGGCACGGCGGGAGGACACCCTCTACTGGGAGCAGCATCATCGGTCGATCTCCGCCGAGGCTCTACGGCAGCGCCTGAAAGTCGGCTCGAAACGGGCGCGGAGTCTCGTGGTACAGCTACGCGCCGACGCACACCGGACGCTGGAAGAACACGCAGCCGAGAGCGAAACTGCAACGAACGAAAACCTCCCGCATGACGTGGGAGGAGCGGGACTGGAGCATACCGAAGCGGTCGACCACATGCCGGGGACAAGATCGAGCAGACCGGGTCCGTTGGCGGTGGCCGGCTGACCCCCGCTGCCAACTTGCCGTGGGAAACAGCGAGTCGGCCGGGCCAGCCGGACAGGCAGACCCGCTCGCAGCGCCCCGCAGGGTCGCATCTGGCCCCTCTGCGTTCGGTCGGATAGTCGATCAAGGCCACCATCGTTGCACCCGTTGCGCCAACTCTGCTGCTAGGACGCCCACCTCGTCCGCAGCCACAAGGCTCTCGGCTAGTGCTGTGGCCCGATACGTTCACCGGCTTTTGTGATCATGCTGCGGTAGGCAGGCGACGGCCGCCCCAGCGGATGTGCTTCTCGCTGCGGACCCGGGCGCGTTCACGGCGTTGGGCGGCCAGCACATCGGGGTGGCGGGCGTGAGCGTTACGCCAGCGCTGGTACAGAGCTTGAACGTTCGGGGTCCGCTTGATCACATCTGGTCTGTCCGGGTATGACCTGACCGCGATCCGGCCTTACCGCAGGCATGAGGTATGAGGTGAGCCCCGCTTCTCGGACACCTGCGTAGCGGGATTTTATCTGGCTTATGCGGCGTCTGCAATGTTTGTGGTGGCTGTGTGGTAGAGGTTTTCGACGTGTTCGGGGGTCTGGTAGCCGAGGGTGGAGTGGAGTCGCTGCCGGTTGTAGAAGACCTCGATGTACTCGGTGATCGCGGTGCGGGCGGTTCGGCGGGTTGGATAGTTCTCGCGGTGAACGAGTTCGTTCTTGAGGGTCCCGAAGAATGATTCGGCGAGCGAGTTGTCCCAACAGACACCGGTTGCTCCGGCTGATGGGTGTACCTGGTGGTGTCGCAGGACTCGTTGGTAGGCGTCGGACAGGTATTGCGAGCCGCGGTCGGAGTGAAAGGTCGCGCCTTCCTGTATGCGGGTGCGGGTGGCGGCCATCGTGAACGCGTCGATGATCAGTTCGGTGCGCATGTGATCTGCCATTGACCAGCCGACGACTTTTCTCGAGTAGCAGTCGATGACAGTGGCCAGGTACAGCCAGCCTTCGTTGGTGCGAATATAGGTGATGTCTCCGACGAGTTTTGTTCCTGGTCGGGTGGCGGTGAAGTCGCGGCGGACGCGGTCTGTGGGCGCGGGGGCCTGGCCGGGGATGGTCGTGCGCCGGTAGGCCCTGGGCTGGCAGGCCCGCAGCCCGGCCTGGCGCATGACCCGGCGGACCAGGCGCACCGACGCCGGTGTCCCCGAGGCGCGTAGGGCGGCGGCGATCCGCCGGGCCCCGTAGGTCTGCCGTGAGGCGGCGAACAATGCCCGAACCCGGGTTTCCAACGTGGCGCGCCGGCGGCTGCTCGTCGGGGAGGGCCGGCGGGTCCAGTCGTAGAAACCGGATGCGGACACCGCAAGCCATCGGCACATGTTTCGTACCGGGTAGCAGTCCTTCTTCACGGAGATCAGCTCGTACTTGTCGGTCACTGATGGCGTTGCGCGAAGAAGGCGGCCGCTTTTGAGAGGAACTCACGCTCCATCCGGAGTTCCCGGTTCTCCTTCTCCAGCTCCCGCAGCCGGGCCCGTTCCGACATGGTCAGCGGCTCGTCCTCGCTGTTCTCGTGCGCGCGCCGCCAGGCCGCGACCCAGGTGCCGAGCGTGCCCTCGTTGATACCCAGATCCTTCGCGACCGCCGAGACCGGCCGACCCGAATCGAGGACGAGTTTCACCGCCTCGTCCTTGTACTCCGGCGTGAACCGCCTGCGTGACTGCGCCATCAATATCCTCCGTCCACGGATCAATTATCCCACAGGGATCACTGTCCGAAGAACGGGTACCACCTCAGTACGTCGTAACGGGCGACGAGACGGGGTCGGAACGAGCGGCGGGGGAATCGTCCTTCGTCAGGCGCTGATAGATCGGGTAGACGACCGGACCGAAGAATGCACGCTTGGGGTTGGTCAAGGTTGCGGCCGCGCCCACCACCGCTCCCGCGGCAGCCTTCGCCCCTGCCTTGACGACCGCGATCCCGAGGTCGCCGCGAGCAACACTGGCGGTGGCACTCAGCACGCTGCCGAATGAGAAGTAGCCGGTCGGGTCGTTGTAGGCGAGCGGGTTGGCGTTGGCGTAGAGGTAGCGGTTGGCCGAGGCGGCGCCGGTGAAGGGGACGTCGGCGGTGTCACGGGAGGCGAAGCTGCCCGTGCCAGGGCTGTACCAGCGGGCCTGCGCCGACACCCGGGCCGTCGTCGGGTCCGTCCACGACCCCTGGTAACCCACCCGCAGGTTCGCCGCGCCGGCGACGATCGGCGATCCGAACGGGTCGTAGGCCCGGTTGTCCGTCAGTGACGAGCCGTTGGTCGGGAACGCCGCGACGAGGTCGCCGTGGGTGTTGGTCAGCGTCGCCCAGTTCCCCCCGGACGTCCCTGCGGCGATGATGTCCCCGTCGGGATCGCGGGAGTAGGCCGACGTGCCGTCGACGACCGGCTCACGCTCCAGGCCGCCGTAGGTCAGGCGGGTGCCGTTGCGCACCGCCAGGCGGCCGAGGCCGTCGTAGCCGTAGGAGGTCAGCGCGGCGGTGCTGTCCGAGACGAGCTGGTCGAGGGCGTCGAACTCGGTGGTCGCCGTCGTCGCCCCGGCCACCCGGGTGGCCAGCGTGCCGCGCGGGGTGTAGGTGTACGTCGCCGTGCCGTCGGAGAGCAGCCGGTTGCGCTGGTCGTAGGTGGCGGCCACCCCGTTGACCGCGGTGCGGTTGCCGGCGGGGTCCCAGCCGTAGCTGGTCGTCGTCGACGCCGGGTCGGTCCAGGAGGTCAGCCGGTCGGCGCGGTCGTAGGTGTAGGTGGAGGTGCCGGCGCCGGCGACGGTGGTGGGGCTGACCGTCGTGGTCAGCTCGTTGTCCTCGGCGTCGTAGGTGTAGCTCTGCCCGCGCAGGGTGCCGCCGGGGCCGGCGAGGGTGTCCGAGGTGGTGCGGCCCAGGTCGTCGTAGCCGAAGGTGCGGGTCGCGCCGCCGGAGCCGTAGTTGATCGAGGTGAGCTGGCGGGCGGCGTCGTAGATGAGGCTGCGGGAGCCGCCGGTGGCGGTGCCGGTGACGAGGTTGAGGTCGCCGCGGCTGTTGTAGCCGAAGGCGGAGTACGAGCCGGGGTCGCCGCGGGAGATCATCCGGCCGTTGGCGTCGTAGGTGAACGTGGTGGTGTTGCCGCTACCGGACCCGCCGGTGACGAGGCCCCGGTCGTTGTAGGTGAAGTTCTGGCTGCCCTGCGGATGGGAGATGGTGGTGATCTGCCCGGCCAGGTCGTAGCCGAAGGTGTGGGTGGCGGAGGTGACGCCGGTGCCGGAGCCGGATTCGGCGGTCATTCGGCCGAGCTCGTCGAAGGTGCGGGTGCGGGTCACCCCGCCGGGGACGGATTCGCTGACGGGCAGGCCGCCGGCGTCGTAGGAGACCATCCATCCCCGGTCGGGGGTGTTCGGGTGCGCCGTCGTCGACGGCTCGATCACCGACTCGCGCAGGTTGAGGCTGTTGTAGGTGTAGACGACGCGGTTGCCGCGGCCGTCGGTCGCCCGGGTGAGCACGCCGCCCTTGGCGTAGCCGAACGTGGTCGTGATCGAGTACGAGGCGTCGACCGGTTCGACCGTGCTGCGGGTCTGGCCCAGCGCGTCGTAGGTCGCCGTCGTCGTCCAGCCGAGCGCGTTCGTCGTCGACGTCGGGTTGCCGGCCGTGTCGTAGCCGATCGTGGCCGCGCGCAGCTCGGTGCCCGCCGGGGAGAACTGCGCGACGCGCACCGCCCGTCCGGCCCGGTCGTAGGTGGTGCGGGTGGCGCGGCCGAGCGGGTCGGTGACCGCGGTGAGCCGGCCGGCGAGGTCGTGGCCGTAGGTGGTGAGGTTGTTGCCCTCGTCGCGGCTTTCGACGAGGTCGCCGGCGTCGTTGTAGACGGCGGTCTGCGACGCACCGGAGGCGGTGTTGACGGGGGTGACGACCCGGGTGACGTCGCCGGCGTCGTTGTGGTCGGTGTAGGTGGTGAAGGTCGCCGACGGGGAGCGTTCGGTCGCCGTCGTCGCCCAGACGCGGTCGAGGTCGTCGTAGGCGGCGAACGACCAGGCGCCGAGCTGGTCGACGGTGGACAGCACGTTGCCGACGTCGTCGTAGTTGATCCGGCTGACGCCGGCGGTGGCCGTGCCGATCTGCGGGTCGGTGACGGCGACGGGGCGGTTGAGCTTGTCGTAGACCGTGGTGGTGATCTTGCCGCGGCGGTCGGTGTGGGTCAGCGGGTTGCCGGCGGCGTCGTAGGTCCACGACTCGGTCGGGGTGAGCGCGGAGCCGCCGGGCGGGGTGTAGGGCTGCCCGGAGCGCTGCGTCACCCGGCCGCGCACGTCGTGGACGGACGTGGTGACCATGCCGCGGGCGTCGCGGTCCTGGGTGACCTCGCCGAAGGTGTTGTAGCCGGTGTCGACGGTCTGCTGGACGTCGCTGGGGCTGCCGCCCCACTCCTCGACGGCGACGGGCGGGGACTTCACCTGGGCGATCAGGCCGGCGGCGTTGACGGTGACCGTGTTGGTGTAGGCGGCGTTCGGCGGGCCGCCGGCGACGTAGCCGCGCGGGTCGGTCCCGGCGGTGCGGAAGCCGCGCTGGTCGTGCTGGAAGCTGGTGACGAACGTGGCGGTGCCGTCGCCGAAGACGGTCTCGGAGGTGGGCCGGGAGGCGTCGTCGTAGGCGGCGTCGACGCGTTCGGTGGCGCTGGTGCCGGCGGCGCCGAACACCGTCGAGGTGACGTTGTCGTTCGCGTCGTAGGTGTAGCTGGCGGTGCGGGCGACGGTGCCGGGGGCCAGCGTGCTGGTGGTGACCCGGCCGGCGGCGTCGAAGGCGGTCTCGGCCTTGCGCAGCCCGCCGCCGCCGGTGACGGCGACCGGCTGCCCGGCGGCGTCGTAGGCCCGGTTGACGAGGACGATGTCGCGCGCCGTCGAGCTCGACAGCGTCCCGGTGGCCAGGTCCGGCGGCCGATAGCCCTGCAGGATCTCCTGGCGGGGCAGGTCGTCGAGCCAGTAGGTGTGGATGACGGTGCGGCCCTCGGCGTCGGTGACGGAGGCCAGCCGGCCGGCCGGGTCGTAGGCGCGGGAGTCCAGGACGACGTCGCGGGGGGTGGAGGCGGCGACCGGGTCGTCGACGAAGTCCTTCAGCGTCGTCGTCGCCGGCAGGTTCTTGGCGGTGTACGTGTAGGCGGTGACCGTGCCGTTCGGATCCGTCGAGGTGGCGACGTTGCCGTTGTCGTCGTAGGTCAGCGTCGTCGTCGCCGCGAGCGGGCTGCCCGCGCCGACGGTCATCGCCGTCTGGTGGTCGGCGTCGTCGTAGGCGTAGGTGGTGCTGCGGGTGGCGTCGCCGCCGGTCGAGTCGGCGACGGTGGTCTGGGTGAGGTTGCCGTCGAGGTCGTAGGTGTTCGTGGTCACCGCGGTGTGGGTGACGTTCGTGATCGGGTTGAGCACGCCCGGTTCGGTGGTGGTGGCGAGCCGGGAGAGCTTGTCGTAGGTGTTGGTGGTGGTCAGCCCGGACGGGAAGCTGTCGGAGATCTCCTTGGCCGTCAGCCGCCGGCCGAGCTCGTCGTAGTCGTACTGGTGGACGAGCCCGACGGGGTCCTGGTCGCGGCGCAGGTCGCCCTTGCTGTCGTAACCGAAGGTGACGATCTTGCCGCGCGGGTCGGTCATCGAGGCCAGCAGCCCGCGCGGCACGGTGCCGCCGCCGACGACGGCCGTCTCGGTGCCGGTGGTGAACGTCCAGCTCTGCGTCCGCCCGGAGGGGAAGTCGGCGGTGGCGGGGGTGCGCTGCGTGACGAGGTTGCCGAAGGCGTCGTAGGTGTAGGCGGTGCGGTAGGTGTCGTCGGTGGGTGAGGCGGAGCGGGCGTCGCGGTAGGCGGTGATGAGGTCGTTGCGCGGGTCGCCGGGGGCGCCGAGGAAGTAGGCGTAGTACTCGGTGAACAGCACCGGCGCGGTGCCGTTCATGGCGCGGGTGGTGGTCCGGCCGATGACGTTGCCGCGGGTGTCGGTCTGCAGGCGCAGCAGGTTGCCGTTCTCGTCGCGGATCTGGCTGAGGAAGCCGCGGTCGTTGTAGCTGAACGTCCGTTCGTCGCTGCCGTCGCGGTGGGCGACGAGCTGGCCGTTGTGGTAGTCCCAGTCGGTGGGGTGGCCCTTCGGATCGGTGATCCGGATGGTGGTCGTCGTGCCGCTGGTGAGGACGGCGTAGGTGGTGCGTTTGCCGCGGCCGTCCTCCCGCCAGGCGACGGTGCCGTCGGTGTTGTAGCCGATCTTGGTGTCGATGGTGCCGCGGGGCAGGGTGACCTGGCTGAGCCGGCCGCCCGCGGTGTAGGCGTAGGTCGTCGGGGTGCTGGTGTGCGGGGCGGTGACCGAGGTGAGCTTGTCGCCGCTGTAGGCGTAGGTCCAGGTAAGCGGGCCGCCATAGGCGGCGACCGACGCCGTCGACGCGGAGCTGATGTGCCCGCCGGACCAGGCGAAGGTGATCGCCCGGCCGGAGGTCTGGTTCGTCGCCGAGGTCAGCCGCGCGTCGCCGTCGTAGGTGAGCACGACCTGCCGACCCGACACGTCGGTGATCTTCGCCAGGCGGCCGTCGGAGCGGAACGCGTAGGAGTTGCCGGCCTTCTCCGTCAGGGTCGTCGCCGCGGTGAAGATCATGTTGTCGATGCGGCCGGCGCCGGTGGTCTCGGCGAACGGGCCGACGCGGGTGCCATAGAGCACGGCCGGGTCGTTGGCGGACAGGATCTGGGTGCCGTTGCGCAGCACGCTGATCTGCGGACCGTTCGTCTCGACCCGCAGCACGTCCGCGGCGGTGCAGCACATCCCGGCCGCGGTGGCCACGGTCGTCTCCACGCCGTCGTCCCGCTTGATCAGCTGCCAGGAGTTCGACCCGGGTTGGGCGACGAGGCGCCAGAAGTTGTTGGCGTCGGCGGAGCGGAAGACGAGCCCCACCCCGGCCTGCGCGACGGGCATCGTGAAGGAGAAGGCGCCATCCGCGGCTCCGACGACGGTGGCGGCGTTACGGGTGCCGGCGGCGGTGGCCAGGTAGGCGGCGTTGCCGTCGACCCCCCAGGTGCCGCTGGTGGACTGCCACGCCTCGCCGGTCTCGGTGGCGCCGAGCGAGGTCGCCGAGTTGGCCCGGGTGACCTGGTCGCGGTGCTGGTCGTCGGTCATCACCAGCGAGCCGATGCGCCCCGAGCCGGCGCTGGCCACGTACAGGCCCGCGCGGGTCGCGGTGCTGAAGGCGGTGTCGCTGGCCGAGCCGACGACCCGGTTGTTGCGCAGCACGGACAGCAGGCCGCCGGACATCGTGACCGCGTAGGTGTCACTCGCGGTGCAGCAGGCGTTCGCGATCGTCGCGACCTGCGTCTCCGACCCGCCGACCCGTTTCGCCAGCACGAGCGAGTTCGTGGACGGCTTGACGTACAGCATCCACATGTTGTCGATGTCCTGGACCCGGAACGCGACGCCGACGCCGTCCTGGGCGACGGGGACGGTGAACCGCAGCGTGCCGTCGGCCGCCGCCGGCATCACCGCGGCGTTGCGCTGCCAGATCGATCCGGATATCAGGTAGGCGTTGTTGTCGGAGATTCCCCAGGTGCCGTCGAGAAGCTGCCAGCTCTCACCGGTGTCGGCGCTGCCGAGTGAGGTCGTCGAGTTCGCGGCGGTGAACGAGGCGACCTTCGCGGCGGGCGCCTGCAGCAGCGCGTACTGGCCGTGGGGTGGTTCGAAGCTGCCGTCGCCGTTGCGGCCGAACCGGGTGATCCGGCCGTCGGGATAGCTCACCAGCAGGTTTCCGGCGCCGGCCGGGTCCGGCTCGGAGGCCATGTCGAAACTCGACGTCCACCCGGTGCCGAACAGGCCGTTGGCGTCATTGCGACTGTTGTAGGTGCGGTCCAGTGCCAGGCCCGGTCCGACGGCGGCGAGCGAGGCGTCGGTGACGGTCGCGACGTAGTTCTGGGCGAGAGGATGGACCTGGGCGACCGGGGGGACGTACGGGTCGTTGCCGAGCTGGGACTGCACCGGCGGCTGGTCCAGTTCGGGGTACAGGCCGATCGGGTCGGTCCACGCGCTCTGGTTGGCGCCGTCGGAGACCCGCCCGCGCCAGTGGTAGGCGGTCCCCCAGGTCAGCGCCCCGGGCGGCGGTTGCCATGTCGAGCCGGCCTGGAAACCCGATGTCCAGCAGGTTCCGGAGGCGGCGTCCGCGCCGGTGCAGAGCTGGAAGGAGTAGGTCAGCGGGTTCGGCGCGTTGTCCGGGTCGGTACCGACCAGCGTCAGGGCCGGGCGCAGCGTGGAGACCGCGGCGTTGTTCGCGGGGTAGATGCCGGTCACGATCGGGGCGGTGGTGGAGACCGTCAGCGGCATCGACAGGTAGTCGATGCCCTGGCTGGAGAACCAGGAGACGCCCGCCTCCTTCATGTCCCAGCGGATGTCGTAACTGCCCGCCGGCAGGGGGTCGACGTTGGCGGGCAGATCGATGCTCGCGCCCGGATTCACCGTGGTGGGCAGGTTCGTCTCAGCGCCATCCTGGTCGTACAGGGTGCCGTTCTGGTACACGTGGTAGGCGAGCTTGTAGTTGCTGTTCGCCGGCCAGGCGTTCTGGCCGGTGTTCTTGACCCGGACGGTCATGGTTCCCGGGGTGGTCTGCGTCAGTGGGGTCGACCACTGCGGCACGCCGTTCGGGTAGCTGTACTCGGCGCCGTAGGACGACCATTCGATTTCGAGTTTCGGCCGCAGGTCGGACGGCGGATCCGCCGGATTGCACCAGCAATTGTTGGAGTAGTACGCCTTGAGCGCCGCGCCATCCGTCTCCGAGGCGGTGAGGGCCAGACCGAAGTTGGCGTTCGCGTCGTGCGTCCAGGTGTTGACCAGGTCGCGCAGGCGGGTGTCACTGTCGCCCATGGTCACCCAGGCCGCCGGGCAGCCCGCGAGGTCGCCGTCGCGGGCGAAGGTGGCCTCGGCGACGACCGGGCCGAGGGTGGCGCCCGGCCAGGTCATGTTGCCGCCGTACCAGGGGATCGTGACCTTGCGCAGGTACGCCGGGTACGGTGTGCAGCCACCGGCCGAGTCCCAGTTCACGATCTTCACGTGGGCGTTGACGACGTGGGCGCCGGTCAGGCCCGGCTGGCCGGGGAAGCTCAGGTAGCCGCGCACGACGTCCGAGCCGAAGACACCGGCGCGGATCGTCACGTCGTCGGCGTAGTTCGTCTGCGGGTGCGCCGAGGAGACGTAGGTGTCGTCGGCGCCGGTCAGCAGGGTCGTCACCGTCGGGTCGACGTTGACCGGGTAGACCCGTTCGGGGTCGGCGAGCCACGCCCGGTCGAGGTCGACCTGCAGTGCCTGGCCGCCGTCCTTCGTGGTGACCAGCCGGTAGGTGACCCCGCGGGAGGTGGCGTGCAGGCCGCCGGTGGCGCGGGAGTCCTCCATCCAGCCCGGCGGGATCGCCGCGCGGACCGTGCCGGCGCCGTCGGCGAGCAGCACCCGGTCGCCGTCGACGCGGGCGGTCAGCCCGGTCAGCGCCAGCGGGAACGTCCAGGTGCTCGGCGCGTCGGCCGACCGCAGGACGATGACCTCCTTCAGCCCGTCCGCCGTCGGACCCAGCTGGAGGTCGGCCGAGTCGCGCACCGAGGCGAACGTCGCCTTCGAGCCCTCCACCTGGGCCCGTGCCGACGAGGCCGCGTCGTCGACTCCGAAGCCGAACGACATGCCCGCACCGAGCTGGATCCGCCCGACCTGCGGATCGGAGGCCGCCGCGGCGACCTCGACCGGGTGCTCGGTCGCGCGCGAACGCAGCCGCCCCCCGGTGGCCTCGGTCAGCGCCGTGTCGACGCCGACCCACGCGCCCTTGGCATCGCGGAACCGCTCGGTTCCCAGGCTCTGCTCGGTGGTGAACGTCCCGTCGGGGTTGTGGAACACCTGCGCGGCGGCGGTGCGGCGTTCGGGCAGCTCCACCCGGCCGACCTGAGCCGTCCCGTCGCGGCGGATCCCGCTGCGGTCCGGCGCGACGAGTTTCGAGGCCCCGAAGGTCGCGGCGAAGCCGGCCGGCGAAGCCGAGGGCGCCGGCGATGCGGAACGCGCCGGTGCGGTGACGGCGGGGGTCGGGCCGCCACGTCCCCCTGGCGGCGGGACCGGTGTTCCGCCGGGCTCGGCCCGCCGGAACACCGTCGTGGCGGTGGTCGTCCCCACGGCACCGGGCAGGTCCGGCGCCAACCGGTCGACCGCGGCGGCGTCCACGGCCTTGACCGCCTGGGTCTTTTCGGTCGCCACCGCGTGGGCGAGGCCGTCGGCCGTGCCGGAGCTGGTCTGCGGCAGGTGCGCGTCGACGAACGGGTTACGTAGCGCGACCGGGGTCGTGTCCGGATTCGCGACGGCGTCGATGACGACCATCGCGACGATGGCGATGACGGGCACGAGCAGCAGGGCGATGATCCGCTGCTGCAGCAGCCGGCGGTGGCGTCGCCGGCGGGCGCCGGGTGGCGG
>NZ_JAMPTM010000069.1 GCF_025403375.1 Frankia gtarii | reverse complement strand
GGCAGCCCCCACGCCGGCGCCCCACCACCCGCTGGCTCAGGAACCGCTGCCGCAGGAACCGCTGCCGCACGCTGCACTGGCCGGCGCGACCGGGCTGGCGAACGCCGGCGTCGCAGGTTCGGGGGGTGCAACCGCAGGCGGGGACGCGACCGCAGGCAGAAGCGCTGCCCACGCGGCGGGTCTGATCGCCCCGGTGACCGGCGGTAATCCGGTGACCGGCGGTAATCCAGCGGCCGACGCAGGACCGAGCAGCCCGGTTGCGCCGCTCGAACGCGACGACCCACGGGAACTCGTCCACGTCGAGCTGCTGGGCCGGCTCGGCGAGGGCGGTATGGGCACCGTCTACCTCGGACGGGGCCGTCCCGGGGTGGCCGGATACGCGGGCCGACTCGTCGCGGTCAAGGTCATCCGGCCGGATCTGGCCCGGGTGCCCGAGTTCCGGGCGCGGTTCCGGCGCGAGGCGGACATCGCCCGCCGGGTGGCCCGGTTCTGCACCGCCGAGGTACTCGACGTCGTCGATCCACCGGACGGGCTGCCCTACCTCGTCACCGAGTACATCGACGGGTTGACCCTCGCGCAGAGCGTGTCCGCGGAGGGCCCACTGCGCTCGGCCGACCTGGAACGCCTCGCGGTAAGCGTCGCGGCGGCGCTGACGTCGATCCACGGCGCGGGTCTCGTGCACCGCGATCTCAAACCGTCCAACGTGCTGCTGTCCTCCCTCGGCCCCCGGGTGATCGACTTCGGGATCGCGCGGGCACTGGATGCCCAGACGATGCTGAGCCAGGAGATCCAGCGGGTCGGTACCCCGGCGTTCATGGCGCCGGAGCAGGCCAACGGCGAACCCGTCTCGGCGGCGGCGGACGTGTTCGCCTGGGGCGGCCTCGTCACCTACGCGGGCACCGGGTCGTTCCCGTTCGGCGACGGCCCGACGCCCGTCCAGCTCTACCGGGTCGTGCACCGCGAACCGCTGCTCGACGGCCTCGATCCGGCGCTGCGCCCGATCGTCGAGGTGGCCATGCGCAAGGATCCGGCCGCCCGGCCGACCGCACAGGAGCTGTTCCTGCGCCTGGTGGGGATGGGACCATCGACTCATCCCGATCCGGACGTGACCCGCGTCATCCGCTCCGCGGCGCCGGTCCTGGCCCCGCCCCAGCGCATCGGGGTGGACGGAGACGGACCGGCAGCCGGCGCCGGGGCGCAGGGCCCGCGCGGCAACCCCGCCGGGGCAGGCGCCGACCTCGGCACCGGACAGGCGTGGCCCCCGCCGGCCGCGCAAGCGCCGGCCGCGCAGGACCAGGCGTCGCCCGCCGCCGCCGGCGCCGGTCCCAACGCCCCGGCCACCGGCGACCGGGAGACCGCAGGTCCGGCCCCGGGCGATCGGACACCGGGCGAGCCGCGCAGAGGAGGCGGCGGTCATCGGGAGCAGCGAACCCTCGCAGACGGGCTGGAGCGCAACGATTCCGACGCCGGCCCGGCCGGCGCAGGCGAGGAGGACGACCCCGCGGCCCCGAGCCGCCACGGCCGGTGGAACCGGCGGCGCGTAGCACTGCTCGCCGCGCCCATCCTCGCGGTGCTGCTCATCGCGGCGTTGATGCCGCTTGCGTTGACCACAGGCGGCGGCCAGCGGCCAAGCCGGGAGGAGACGGCGGCGCGCGTGGCGCTGGCCGCCGAGGCCGTGCGCAACTCCGACGCGGACCTCGCCGCCCGGCTGTCACTGGCCGCCTACCGCATCAGCCCGGTGCGCGAGGCCCGTGCCGCGCTGCGCACCTCCTTCGCCGCGGCGACCGCCAGCGTCCTCGGGGGGCACACCGAATCCGCGCTCGGCGTCGACATCAGCCCGAACGGGCGGCTGCTCGCCTCGGCCGGTGCGGACAACCTCGTCCAGTTGTGGGACATCTCCGACCGAACCCATCCGGTGAAGCTGTCAGCCCTGACCCGGCACACGTCCTGGGTCCTCGACGCCGCGTTCAGCCCGGACGGGCGGATGCTGGCCACCGTCAGCTACGACCGGTCGGCGATCCTGTGGGACATCAGCGACCCCCGCCATCCCGTCGAGCTCGCCACCATCCTCGGGCACAACGGCTGGGTGCTCGACGCCGCGTTCAGCCCGGACGGGCGGACGCTGGCGACCTCCGGCTACGACAACACCGCCCGGCTGTGGGACGTGACCGATCCGCGCCATCCCAGTGCACTGTCGGTGCTGGACCGCCACACCAGCTGGGTGAACGAGGTCGCCTTCAGCCCCGACGGCCACCTGCTGGCCACCGCAAGCGCCGACCGGACGGCCCGACTCTGGGACATCACCGATCCGCGCCGGCCGCGACCGCTGGCCGCCATCACCGCGCATACCGACTACGTGTGGACGGTGGCGTTCAGTCCCGACGGGCGGCGGCTGGCCACCGGCGCCTACGACGGCACGGCCCGCATCTGGGACATCACCGATCCGTCCCGCCCCGCGGCGACCGCGTCGTTCCCCGCCGACGAGAAGTGGGTGTTCGACCTGGCCTTCAGCCCGGACGGCAAGACGCTCGCCACGGCCGGCTGGGACACCACCGTGCACCTGTGGGACGTGTCCGGGACCGGCCGCCCGGCGTCGGTCGGCACGATCAACGGGCACGGAGACTGGATCCAGGCCCTCGCATGGACGCCGGACGGCAACGCCATCGCTACCGCCAGCGACGACTACACCGTGCGGATCAGCCGGATCGACGACGCCAGCCTCATCGCCGCCGCCTGCGCCGACCCGTCGAAACAGATCGACGACACCGAATGGCAGCGGCACATCGCCGACGTCCCCTACCAGCCGGTCTGCTGACCGCGGGGCCAGTCGTCAGGGCCGGTGGTGGCCGAGGACGTTCACGATGTTGCCATCCGGATCCCGGACGAAGAACCGGCGCACCCCCCACGGCTCGTCGGTGAGCGGGTGGACGATGCCGGCACCGACGGCGAGCGCGGCGGCATGGGCGGTGTCGATGTCGTCGACTTCGACCGAGACGGCCGGGACGGCAGGTTGGCGACGATCCGGAGAACAGCCATTGATCCACCTTGGAGAGGGCGGCGACGAGGGGCGGCCCCATCATGGCCGCCGCGCCGGGGCCGCGGCCGGGCGAAAACCGTCAGGCGCAGCACCTCTCGCAGGTCGGCTTGGACGCCAATCCTCGTCCAGTACCGGGTGGCATGGTCCTACCCTCGCGGGGGAACGTCCGGACCGTTCGGGCCACCCCGCGGCGAGGCGCTCGGCCGGCGGCGCAGGGCGGGCAGGGCGGTCCGGCCGGTGCCGGTGTCGGCGATCCGGGTCTGCACCCGCGCCAGCCGCTCCTGCCCGGTCGGGCTCAGCCGGGACCGCAGCGCCAGGCCTGCGATCCGGGCGACCTGCATGAGCCTCGGCTCGTCGACATCGGCGGCCGCCCGGTGGCCGTGGACGGCGTGCTCGGCGTCCGTGGCCTCACGCCGGCGCAGCTCGGCGAGCTCATGCTCGAGCTGACCGATGCGGTGCAGGTGCTCCAGTTCGAGGGCGGCGAGCCGGCTGCGCTCGTCGTCGAGCCGGGACCACTCCCGCTGCCGCGCGCGGGCCACCGCCGCCGCCGCATCCTGCAGTCGCAGCACATGCAGGTACAGGTCGACGCGGTTGCGCTCCAGCCGGGACAGCAGGCGGTTGGAGACCCACGGCGTCAGCAGGTCGGCGATCCGGCGTGCCCACGGCGCCCGCCGGTCGACGATCACACCCAGACCGAAGATCGGTGCAACCGTGAAGAACCGCAGGTCGGAGTGTTCAGCGACGAAGTCCTCGATCGCCGTGCGCACCCCGTTGCGCGGCCCACCCTCGGTCAGCGCCCAGGCGAACGCCCCCATCCCGCGAAAGCCGCCGCGAACCACCCCGGGATCGTCGATCTCGACGCCGACGTCCCACGAGTGCGGCTGGCGGGCGTCCGCGGGCACCCGGTCCGGGTTGTAGTACTGGTCGCGCCGCCCCGCCGGCCAGCCGACGTCGTGCAGGACCACCAACGGGAAGTAGGAGCGGCTGAATCGGGCGACCGCGTCGGCGATCGCCGTGAGCTCGCCGTGCACGGTGGCGTAGTTGTGATCACCGTCGATGAGGTAGGCGTCGGTCGGCGCGTGGCCGTCGAGGGCCTGCGGGCTGTAACCGCGGATGACCTGCACGTCGAGCCCGCCGCCCGAGACCGGGGCCACGCCCGGGTCCGGGTCGACGACGACCAGCCGGCCACCGCCACCGCCGCGGAGCAGCTCGACGAGCAGGGCGGTGGTCACCCCGCTCTCCGAGCCGATCTCGGCCACGCTGCGCGCGCCGGACGCCTCGATCAGCGGCACCCAGATCTCCCGCAGGTCGGACAGGGAGTGCAGCAGCAACGGCGCCAGCGTCGGCTCGGCGACGTCGCCGGTGTCGAGAGCGTGCCCGTCCTGGCGGACGAGATCGGACCCGGCCCCCGTCCCACCGAGCTCGTCCGCCGCGGCATCTCCCCCCGGAAGATCACGCTCGCTGCGATCTTCCTGCACGTGGTCCCGATCGGCGCGATCTCCCCCCGCGAGATCTCTCTCGGCGGAGTCGCTCTCGGCGGAGTCGCTCTCGGCGGCGATGGCCGCGAGTTCGGCGAAGCTGTCCCGGACGGCGCCGTATTCCCCCGGATCGACCGACCCGGGCCTTGCCGTGGGACCGGTGCCGGTCTCGGCGGCGTACGAAGCCGCGTCAGTCGCCGCCGAGGGCTCAGCCGAGGACGCCGGAGACGAGGCTGGCGCGGACGGGGCGGACGGGGCGGACGGAGAAGACGGGGCGGACGGGGATACGGGCTGGCGGGCTGGGACGCCGCGAACTTCGAACGGGCCCCGCACCTCGGGCTCGTCCGGCTCCGCGTCCTCACCCCGGGAGCCCGGGTCGTCGTGATCGCCTACCGGCCCGGCGGCGGGTTCGGGGTCCCGCTGGTCGGTCACCGCAGTCCTCCGAGCTCGCGCCGGATCTTTCGGGCCGCCCTGACGGGGAGCCCGTCACGGGCCGGGCCGGCGGTGGGCAGGATCAGCGAGTCGCCCCGGATGCCCATCCACCCGAAGGCCATCTCGACGTCGAGGGCGTAGACCCCGGCGAGGTGCGGTTGGGAAGCCAGATCGATCGTGTAGACGAGCTGGGGGTCGTCACCGAGGATCTCCACCAGGTTGGACTGGAGCAGCCGCAGGCCGACGAGCGCCAGCTGCTGGGCGGGGTCGTCCAGCGAGGTGATGGTCACCTTATAGGGCTCGGCGACGTTGTTGATGTGGAACGACAGCGTCAGCCAGTCCAGCCGCAGCAGCCCGCGCCGACCGGCCGGGTCGATGCGGATGCGGCGGGCACCGACCGCCTCCAGGCTGAGCCGGACGAGCGACAGCCCGTCACGCGCCGACCGGGTCAGCGCCGTCGCCTTCACCCCGTTGACGAAGTCGGCGCCGGTGTCGACGTAGACCTCCACGGGGCCGGCGGCGGCCTCCGGCGAGACCTCCTCGGGTGGGACGCCGGCCGCCGCGGCCAGCCCGCTGATGACGGCGAGCGGCCGGTTCGCGACGCCGGCGACGCCCGCGGGCCAGTACAGCTCCTGCATGGAGATGCGGTCGATGTCGGCCGGGGTGAGGTAGGGCATCCGGCGCACGAGCTCCGGCGGCAGCAGACCCTCGGAGGCGTCGGAGCCGAAGTTGTCGTCGTGGGCCCAGGAGCCGAACGCCGCGGCCTCGGCGGCGGTGGGGCGGGCGACGAAGCGGGTCAGCGTACGCAGGCCGGCGCGGCGCGCCCCGGCGGAGGCCAGCGACGGCATCGGGGTCTCCGAACGCCGGTAGCGCAACCATTCCCGTTGGAAGGCGAGGATGCCGTCCTGCACGGCGGCGCGCTGGGCGACCTGGGTGCGCGAGGTCCGGTCGATGCTGAGCACCGGGTTACTCATCTCGTCGAACGAGACCAGCGACCCGACGTCGGGCATGCAGAGCTGTTCGAGCACCTCGGGGCTGCGCATGAGCTGGTTGGCCATCGTCTCCGGCTGCCCGCTGGAGGCCACGTAGCCCTCCAGCTCCATGCCGGCGAGCCGGTGGCTCATCGCCGCCTGGTTCGTCGCCAGGTACAGGCCGAGGATGTCCAGCTTGCGGCCGGTGGAGGCCAGCAGCCGGGTGAGCAGCGCCTGGATGGTGCCGCCCCAGCCCAGATCGAGGAAGACCACCCGGCCGGTCTCCGGCAGCTGGCTGTCGAGGTAGCGCACGTAGCGTTCGCGCAACCGGGTGGCGGTGAGCACGATCTCGCTGCGGATCCGCTCGTCCGAGCAGAGTTCCTCGAGGGTGTCGTCGAGCAGACCCGGCACGTCGAGGCGCCGGTCGGCCAGCGCGGAGATGCCGGCGACGTTCTCCAGCCGGACACCGAGCTGGCGCAGCAGCTGGCCGACGCTCGGCGCGTGCCGGCGGACCAGGAAGCTCTTCAGCTCCTCCGGGCTGCCCTCGAACACGTTGGACAGGGCGCACACCTGCCGGGACGCCCACATCGTCGACACGGAGATGCCGAGATCCTCGCCCGGGTCGACGAGCAGGCGGGACAGGAAGTCCCCTTCCCGCATCAGGCAGTAGATGTGGTCCGCGCCGAAGTCGCGCGCCCGCTCGACCGCCCACTCGCCGAAGCCGGCGAAGACCGGGCCGAAGACGGTGGCCCCGGTCTCCCAGTAGCGCCGCAACCCGGCGGGCACGGCGAGGGCGTCCGCGCGGTGCAGCGTGCGGGCACGCAGGGCGGTCATGCCGAAGTCGCCGTCGACCGGGTCGATGGGGACGTCGTCGCTGGGCTGGTTGCGAAGTCCTTCCAGGTCGAGGGTGTGACGCAACGATCCGGCGTACTTGGGGTAGTGGATGGCCACGAGCCCGTGCTCGCGGGCGCCCTCGACGTCGGCGACCGGGTGGTCGCCGAGGTGGACCACCCGGGACGGCTGGAGATCCGACGCGGCCAGCATGTGCCGGAACAGCCCGTCGCTCTTGGACGTCCCGGCATCGGAGGAGGTGAAGATCCGAGTGAACTGCACCCCCGAGAGCTCCGGCCGGTTCAGCAGCCGTTCGAGCTGGCTGGCGGAAAAGTAGGTGTCCGACAGCAGGTACACCGGCAGGCCGAGCTTGGTCATGGCGAGCTCGGCGAGCTCCACCACGGCAAGATCGGCCCGGCACAGCTCCCGCTCGACGGCGACCTCGGCGTCGACCAGGTCCTGCACTCCGGCGGTGCCCGGCAGTGCGGGGGCGAGCACCTGCCAGATCTCGTCCAGGCGCACCTCGTGGGTGCCTCTGGTGGTGTGGGCGTGCATCCGCGCCAGGTGCTCGGCGTGGACGCGCAGCCGGGCGAACTCCCCCGGCGAGACACTCGGTGGCAGGTGGCCGGCATCGGCGAGCCGGTGGCCCAGCAGCACGAAGGCGTGGGTGGGTTCGGGCACCATGCGCCACAACAAGGTGTCGAAGACATCGAGAGTCAGGGCCTGTGCCCCGCCCGACTCCAGATGCGACCACACTTCGCGTAGTCGGACGTCGGTGAACACGGCCGTCCTCTCCATGCGGCCGAAACGGCCGCTCCATGCGACCGGTACGGCCGCCTCCGCCGGGTCGGCCCCGACGGCCACCAAACGTCGGGAATCCCCCACGCGGTATCGGCCGGCCGAAGCCAGATGGACGGGTCGATACTATGAACCCCGTTCCGGACACCGACCACCGGACCGGGTGGCGACGCCGGCTCGGTCCGGGCACGGTACCGTCACGATTCCGCCGACAAGCGGGCCGGTTCGCCATCGAGCACCATCGGCCATTCATCCGCGATCGGGACAACACCCTCGGTGGGCGGAGGGTACGACGGGCGTGTCCCGGCGCGCCCCCGGCCGGGGGCGCGCCGGGCCGGTGACGGTTCTCGGTACTGTCGGAACTCTGTCGTGTCGAGTGAGGAGCGGACAGGTGCAGCTCCAGCCACGCCGTGCCGGGGATCGGCGGCCTGACCTCCGGGAGACGGGAGGGGCCGGCCGTGTCACATCTTGCTGACGCACCGCTGCCCGCCGGAACTCCGGTGTCCCCGTCCCCGCAGCAGGCGGGCCCCGGCCCGGGACAGCACGCGATGGACCCGAGCCGGCTGGCCCGCCGCAGCCGGGCGCAGACGAGGGTGCGTTGGGAACTGCTGCGCAATCTCATCCGCAAGGACCTGAAGGTCAAGTACAAGGGCTCCACGCTGGGCTTCGCCTGGTCGCTGGCGAACCCGATGCTCCTGCTCGTGGTGTACACGTTCGTCTTCCAGATCGTCCTCAAGTCGGGAATTCCTCGGTTCGGCATTTACCTGATGTCCGGGCTGCTGATCTGGAACGCCTTCTCGGGCAGCGTGTCCTCGGCATGCGGCGCCGTCGTCGCTAACGCGAACCTGGTCAAGAAGGTTCGGTTCCCGCTCGCCGTGCTCCCGCTGTCGGCCGTCGGGTTCGCCGCCGTGCACTTCCTGCTCCAGCTGCTCGTGCTTTTCCTGGTGATCCTGCTTCTCGGCTACAACCTGATCGGCACCGAGCTGCTGTTGATCGTGCCGGCGGGTGCCGTCGCCATCACGTTCACGGTCGCGCTGTCGCTGCTGGTCAGCGCCCTGAACGTGCGCTACCGCGACACCTCTCACCTGCTCGACGTCGCCCTGCTCGCCTGGTTCTGGCTGAACCCGATGGTCTACGCCTTCGGCCTGATCCAGAACCGGCTGCACGAGTGGACCTGGGTGTACCTGCTCAACCCGATGGCGGTGGTGGTCATCACCTTCCAACGGGCGATCTACGATCCCGGGGGTGGCTCCACCAATTCGACCCCCATCCAGGCGGACCTGGGATACGAGTTCTACCTGGAACATCTCGCCGTCGCGGGGGCGATCTCGATCGCCCTGCTCTGGGTCGGGTTCCATGTGTTCCGCACCATGCAGGCGGACTTCGCCGAGGATCTGTAGGTGAGCTCCCGGCGGCCCGGCGACGTTGTCGTCCGCCGCCGCGAGCCCTGGAGCCAGCACGCCGACCGCGGTGCGATCATGGTGAGACGTCCGCCGGCGGCCAGCAAGGAGTTGTAGTGGCCCGACACTCGTCCGCGTACCAGCGCGCAGCGGCCTCCCCACCAGGGGGCCGGCGCCCCGCGGCCCCGCGTGGCCCCGTCGACGGCGCCACGCCGGTCGGCCCCGCCGCGCTGGACCCGACCACGCTCGACCCCGCCATCCCGGCCCCGCCGTCCTACCCGGGCGTCGCGGCGCCGCCACCGGGTCAGCTCGACCCCTGGGGCGTCCCCGACGCCGGGGACAGCGCCGGTGCCAGGGACGGCGGCGCGGCGCCGGGCGGCGTGCCCGATGCGGCCGTTCCCCTCGATGTGCCCAGGCCCATCGACGCCGGCGAGGCCGACTCCGGCTCCGCGGTCGTCATCCAGGGGACCGGGGTGAGCAAGCGCTTCGTCTCGTACAGCAACCGCGCGACGAGCCTGAAGGAACGGTTCGTCCGCCGCGGTGGCCCCGCCGGGGACGACTTCTGGGCGCTGCGCGACGTCGACGTGACGATCGGACGCGGCCAGACGGTCGGGCTCGCCGGGGCGAACGGCTCGGGGAAGTCGACCCTGCTCAAGGTGCTCGCCGGCATCCTGCGCCCGACCAGCGGGCAGGTCTCGGTGCAGGGCCGGATCGCGTCGTTGCTGGAACTCGGTGCCGGGTTCAACGGCGAGCTGTCCGGGCGGGACAACGTCTACCTCAACGCCTCCCTGCTCGGGCTGTCCAAGCGGGAGATCGACCGGTTGTTCGATTCGATCGTCGACTTCTCCGAACTGCGACACAAGATCGACGATGACGTGAAGCACTACTCGTCCGGCCAGTACGTGCGCCTGGGCTTCGCCGTGGCCGTGCACGTCGATCCGGACGTGCTGCTCGTCGACGAGGTGCTCGCCGTCGGCGACGAGGCGTTCCAGCGCAAGTGCCTGGCCAAGATCGCCGAATTCCGGGCGCAGGGGCGCACGATCCTGTTCGTCACCCATTCCCTCGACCTCATCGAGACCATGTGTGACCGGATCCTGGTCCTGGAGTCCGGCTCGCTGATCTATGACGGCAACCCCGCCGTGGGCACGAAGCTGCTGCGGCAGAAGCTGGGCAGCCTGCCCGCCGAGGGCCCGGTGTCGTGGGAGTACGCCACCGTCCGGCCCCAGTCGGTGGCCTTCAGCCTGGATCCCGGCGGGCTGCCGCTGGTGCAGTACGACCCGGGCGAGCGGCTGACGGTCAGCGTCGAGCTCGACGTCACCGAGGGTGCGCCGGAGCAGATCTACCTGCACACCTACATCGTCGGGCAGAGCGAGGTGCCCATCTGGATGATGGAGACGCCGCCCGGTGGGCTCGCCGTCGGCCCCGGCCGGCACATCGTGGACTTCTCCGTCCCGCACCTGCCTGAACTGCTCGGGGCGTTCGCCGTCAAGGTGCACGTCTCGGACGCCATCTCCGGCGCCCCGGTGACGACCCGCCGGTTCGAGGAGCTGTTCGGCGTCAGCGGCCCGCAGGCGGACGGGCTTCTCAAGGTCGACTACGAGGCGAGGCTGCGCGGATGACGGAGCGGAAACAGACGGGAACCACCACCGGGCCGGGCGGCGCCGCGTCCACGGAGCCGCTGGCGACCATCGTGATCGTCAACTGGAACGGGGCGCACCTCCTACCGGCCTGCCTCGACGGCGTCGCCAAGCAGGATGCCGGCTTCGCCTTCCAGACCTGGGTCGTCGACAACGCCTCCGCGGACGGCTCCCGGGAGCTGCTCGCCGAGCGGTACCCCTGGGTACGGGTCGTGCCCTCGGACCGCAACCTCGGCTTCGCCGGCGGCAACAACCTCGCCCTGCGCCAGGTCACCACGCCGTACGCGGTGCTGGTGAACAACGACGCCATCCCCGAGCCGACCTGGCTCGCGGCCCTGCTGGCGCCGTTCGACGAGCCCGGCGGCCAGCATCTCGGCGCCACCACCGGCAAGGTCGTCTTTCTCCCCCGGTTTCTGCGGATGCGGTTGAGCACACCCACCTTCGTGCCGGGCCCGCACGATTCCCGCGAGCTCGGCGTGCGGGTGTCGTCGGTGACGGTCGACGGGCGCGAGGCACTGCGCGAGGTGCTCTGGGAGAAGCTGACCTACGGCGCCGAGGGACCAGCGAAAACGCCGTACTTCTGGACCCGCGGGGACGGCGAGCTGTGCGTGCCGATCCCGGACGGTGGGCCGGTCACCCTCGGGTTCACCTGGGCGGCGGAGTCGCGCAAGCAGGTCGTGCTGAACTGGGACGGCCCGACCGGTGCCGCCGACGGTGGCCGGGCGGAGCTGGCAGTCGGCCCCGAATCGACGACGGTGACGCTCACCGTCGGCGGGGAGGCGCCGCGCGTCGACGTGGTCAACAACGTCGGCGGGATCGTGCTGACCGACGGCTACGGCGCGGACCGGGGCTACCAGCAGGTCGACACCGGCCAGTTCGACCAGCCGGAGGACGTGTTCACCGCCTGCGGCAACGGGATGGCGATCCGGTCGTCGCTGGGTCACGAGCTCGGCTGGTTCGACGACGCGTTCTTCCTGTACTACGAGGACACCGACCTGTCATGGCGGATCCGGACCCGCGGCTACACGATCCGTTACGTGCCGGGCGCGGTGCTGCGCCACATCCACTCGGCGTCGAGCGTCGAGTGGTCGCCGCTGTTCGTCTTCCACACTGACCGTAACCGGCTGCTGATGCTCACCAAGGACGCGACGGCGTCGCTGGCGCTGTCCGCGGTGCTGCGCTATCCGGCGACGACCGCCTCCATCGCGGTGCGCACCCTTCGTCAGGCATGGCGGGGCCGCAGCCGGCCGGCGATCCGCCCGACGCTGCTGCGGCTGCGGGTGTGCGGCTCGTACCTGCGACTGCTGCCCGCGATGCTGCGGGCCCGCCGTGAGATCGGCCGTACGACCACCGAGCGCCGGTCGAGCCTGCAGAGCTGGCTGGTCCCTCGATGAGCGAGATCGCGGACGGCACCGCGGCTGCGACCGCGGCGGCCCCCGACGAGCACCCGGCGCGAGGGGTCCGCGCCGCCGTCTACAACCGGTTCTGGCACTCGATGGGCGGCGGGGAACGCCACAACGGCATGATCGCCCAGGTGCTGGCGGCCGAGGGCGCGAGCGTCGACATCCTCGGGCATTCCGAGGTCGACCTCGACCGGCTGGGCAGCCATCTCGGCCTGGATCTCGCCGGCTGCCGCTACGTCCGGCTGCCGGACCGCGGCGAGGAGGCCATCGCGGCCCTGTCCGCGGGCTACGACCTGTTCGTCAACGGCTCGTACATGAGCCGCATCGCGCCGCAGTCCCGACGCTCGGCGTACCTGTGCTTCTTCCCGACGCCCTTCGACCACGACATGGCGGCCTGGCGCAAGGCCGCGGTGCGCACCGCCGGCCCGCTGCTGCGGGGGGTACGCCCGGCGGTCAGCTTCGGGCAGGGCTGGTACCCGCCGGAGGGCGGCCGCCGCCGGCAGTGGACCTGGACCAACGGGTCGGGCATCCTCGCCGTGAGTCCAGGCGAGCGGCGTACCCTGCGCGCCGACATCGGCCGCCCCGGCGCGCCCGCCGGCACGGCGCTACGGGTCCTCGACGCGGGCGGCGGAGTGCTGGCCAAGCTGGAGATCGGCGCCGACTTCGCCCCGTTCGAGGTGCCGCTGCCGCCAACCACGGACGGCACCGAGCTCACCCTGGTCAGCGACGCGTTCTCGCCGGGCGACGCGGACGTGCGCGAACTCGGCGTCGCGGTGAGCCGGCCGCGGGTCACCGACGGCGACGAGGGACCGATCGCCCGCCTGCCGCTGCGCTTCCCCTGGCTGCTGCGGGACCCGGCGGACCTGGCCTACCTCGACGGCTACGACGTGGTCATGGCCAACTCGCAGTTCACCCAGGGGTGGATCCGGCGGCTGTGGAAACGGGACGCCGACGTGCTGTTCCCGCCGATTCAGGTGCAGCGACTGCATCCGGCACCGGCCCGGGAGAAAGCCGTCATCACCGTCGGGCGGTTCTTCGCACCGGGGCTGGGGCACGCCAAGCGGCAACTGGAGATGGTCCAGTGGTTCGGTGAGCTCTACCGCGCCGGCGACCTGCCGGGCTGGACGATGCATGTCGTCGGCGGCTGCGAGGACTCCCAGCTGCCCTACCTGGAGCTGGTCCGTGCCGCCGGGGCCGGACTGCCGGTGCGGATCCACCCGAACGCGCCGCGGGCACAGGTCGAGCACCTGCTGTCGACCAGCTCGGTGTTCTGGTCGGCGACCGGCTACGGCGAGGACGACCGGCGCCGTCCCTGGACGGCGGAGCACTTCGGGATGACCACCGTCGAGGCGATGGCCGGCGGCTGCGTGCCCGTCGTCATTGACCGCGCCGGGCAGCGGGAGATCGTCCGCCATGGCGTCGACGGCTACCGGTGGACCGGCCCCGAACAGGTCGCCTCCTTCACCCGCCGGTTGGCCGCCGAAGACGGCCTGCGCGGCCGGCTCGCCGCCGCGGCGATCGCGCGGGCCCAGACCTTCTCGGATGACGCGTTCGCCCGCCAGTGGCGCGACATCGCCGAGGGCCACCGGCTCTACCAGGGCTGACCGGGACCCGCACGTGCGGCATCGACGTGACAGCGGCAGGAGCCATCGAATGAGGATCGTGCTCGACGGCACGCCGCTGCTCGGGCGGCGCACCGGCGTCGGCCGCTACACCGAGCACCTGCTGGCCGGCCTCGCCCGCCTCGACACCTCCTGGGACCTGGCGGCGACGGCGTTCACCTGGCGCGGGCTGGACGAACTCGCCGGGAGCCTGCCGGCGGGGGTGCGCCCGGCCGCCCGCCGGGCGCCGGCGCGGCTGCTGCAGGACGCCTGGATCCGCGGCGAGTATCCACCGGTGGAATGGCTCACCGGCGCCGCGGACGTCGTGCACGGGACGAACTTCGTGCTCCCGCCGCTGCGCCGGGCCCGCGGCGTGCTCACCGTCCACGACCTGTCCTACCTGCGGACCCCGGACACGGTCACCGCGGCGTCCGCCCGCTACAGCGATCTCGTCCCACGCGGACTGCGCCGCGCCGCGGCCGTGCTGACCCCGAGCCGGGCCGTCGCCGAGGAGGTCGTCGCCGCCTACCGTCTTGACCCGGCGCTGGTCACCCCCACCCCGCTCGGCGTCGACGACGCCTGGTTCACCACCCCGGCGCCGACGGCCGCCTGGCGGCAGGCGCACGGCCTACCCGAGCGGTACCTGCTCTTCGTCGGCTCGGTCGAACCCCGCAAGAACCTGCCGGTCCTGCTGGAGGCGGTCCGCCGGCTGCACGCGGCGAAGCTCGGCGCCCCCCCGCTGGTGCTCGTGGGACCGCCGGGGTGGGGGCCGACCCTCGACCTGGCCGGGCTGCCCGCCGACAGCGTGATCACCGCCGGTTACCTCGACGCCGAGCAGCTTCGGACGACGGTCGCGGGCGCCAGCGTGCTGTGCTTCCCGTCGCGCTACGAGGGCTTCGGCCTACCGCCCCTGGAGGCGCTCGCCGCCGGCACCCCGGTCGTCGCCGCCGACATCCCGACCGTCCGGGAGGTCATCGGAGCCTTGCTCGCTCCTGCCGGCAGCCCGGTACGGCTGGTCCGGCAGGCCGACCGGGACTCGTTCGCCGACGACCTCGCCGAGGCGATCCTCGCCTTGCTCTCCTCCCCCGGCGACGCCGAGGCCGGCCGCACCCACGCCCGCGCCTTCACCTGGCGGCGCACCGCGGAGCTCACCGCGGCCGTCTACCGCCGGGTCGCCGAGCTTCCATAGGGCGACGGCGAGCAGCACCCCGCCGACGGTCGAGCAGCCCCCCAGGACCGACAGGCCGACCCACGCCGGGCCGGGCCCGGCGATCGCCCAGGCGGCGCGCAGCCGATCGGGCAGGGCGAGGGCGGCGAGGGCGGGCCGCTTCCACGCCAGTTCCCGCCCGACGAGCACCAGCGTGCAGGCCGCCATCGCCACGACGACGGCCACGGTCGGCAACCCGCGCCGGCCCAGCGGCAGGGCCCGGCAGGACGCGGCGACGCCGATCGCGAGCACCGGCGCCATCGGCAGCAGGTAACGGGTGAACGACGCCCCGCCGGCAGCCACGTATCCAACCAGGGTCGCGACGACGAGCAGGCAGTGCGCGGCCAGCAGGAACCACCCGACGGCCGCACCGCCGCTGCCGCTCGGGCCGAACGCGGACCGCCTGAAGGCACCCCCGGCAGAGGGGCGCCGGGCGTACGCGCGCACGGCCGCCGCGGCCAGACCGACGCCGGTGACCACCGCGACGCCGACGGCGACCTGCTCGGCGTGACCGGTGACGAGCATGGGCCGGCCGAAGAACCCGCGGTAGACGTACCACCACAGATCCCCGTCGCGCAGCACCTGCCAGACCGAGGGGCGCGCCCCGCCCAGCGGGAACATGTCCGCAATCCGCCCGGAGGCGGTTAGATCCCCGTAAAGGCGCTGATTGCGCAGGTAGAACCAGCCGACGGCGGCGACGGCGAGGGCGAGCAGCGCACCGGCGGCGGCTAGGCCCCGGCCGGCCCGGCGGACCCGACTGCCCGTCGCGTGCAGCGCGACGGCGGCGGCGACGGCGGGTACCACGGCGACGAGGGCCACCGCACCGCTGGCCCGGCTGGCCGCCGCGGCCGGCCCGAGCACCGCGAGACCCACCAGGATGCGCGGCCGCGGCCCGCCGCGAGCAAGGGCGACGGTCACCGCGAGCAGCCCCGTCACGATCGCCATCGCCAGGGTGTCGTTGTAGATCTGCCCGGAGGTGACGACGACCAGCCCGACGGTCCCCATGACCGCCGCCGCCCCGACCGCAACACCCGGCCGTCTCGGCAGCAGGGCACGACACAGCGCCGCCGTCGCGACGACGACGCCCACGCCGAGCAGCACGTTGACGACACGGGCGGCGCGAAAGCCGGCCAGTGGATGGCCCGACGCCCCGCCGACCCCCAGCGGAACCGCCTCCACCGCGTAGAACAACGGTGGATGGTTGGCGGTGTAGACAAGATCGAAGTTGGACAGCGGCCGGCCGAGGCGCACCCCACAGAGCCCGTCGGCGTGCGCGTCGACCGCGGCTCGGGCCCGCGCGGGCGAGGCCCGGCAGCTCGCCGGCAGGCCCGGCATACCGGGCACTCGCGACCGCACCGGGGTGTCGAGCTGTGGCAGCGAACCGTGAGCGAGTTCAAGGGCGTAGGCCGTGTGCTGCGCCTCGTCGGCGCCGGTGAACGGCGGGACCACCGCGGCGACGAGCAGACCCAGCGAGCCGAAGATCAGAGCGGCTGCGGCCACCCCGACCACGAACCACCGCCGCCCTGCCACCGATATGACGGTAGCGCCCGGTCTGGGCTGGCTATGCGGCGGTTCGCCGCCGCAGCGCGGCGACGAACGCGCTCGCACCGATGATCGCGGCCAGGGCGATCGGCCCGATGACCGCGCCGAGGTAGCGGTAGTCGAAGCCGGAGGTGACCGCGGACAGCCCCAGTGTCGACACGCCCGAGCCGGCCGCCAGCCAGAACAACCGGCTGGCCCCGTCGAGCCGGTCGAGCGGCCGCCCGGTTCCGTGCCGCCGCGCCACCCGCCGGGCCCGGATCGCCCGGCCCGCCGTGAGCAGCGACGCCGCCACGCCCGCCAGCAGGCCCAGGCCGACCAGGGGCATCGGCGCGTAGGAGAATCGGGACCAGGCGGCGAGCAGGCCGGCCGGCGGCGAGTGCGCGGCCGTGGCGACGAAGTAGCCGTCGTCGGCGTGGGCGTCGTCCGGGGCCACCACGTTGGTGCCACGGGTCGGCAGCTCCCAGGTGTCCGCCCGGGACGTCTTCGGGGTCTCGTAGGGGACCGGGTCCAGGTAGCCGGCGAGGTAACGGGCCGAGGACGTGACGATCACCCACGGCTGCTCGCGCACCACCTCGTGAGCGAACGTCCCCGCGAGGTCCTCCCGCCCCGGGGGGATCTGCCGGTGCCCCTGTCGCAGCGGCGAGTCGGCGGGCCACAGGTAGCGGACCGGGGCGCCACGCTGGTCCACGGGCCGCGGATCGCACAGGGTGCGCAGGTCCGCACGGGAGATCGTCGAGCAGTCGGCGAACGGCGCCACCCGCCCGTACAGGAAGAACCCGGAATGGGCGGACACCGCGAAACCCCTGCCCTCGGCCGCGCTCCAGCCCGCGTAGGCACCCACCGGCACGGCGGCCGCCACCACGAAGGCGAGGACGGGGGCCACCGCCCGCACCGGCGCCCGGCGGCCGCGGGCGGCGACCGCGTCGGCCACCAGCACAACGACGGCGACCGCCAGCGGCCCGTAGCCCACGGTCCGCACACACAGCGCCGCGCCCAGCAGCAGCCCGGCACCCGCGGCCGCGACAGCCCGGGGCCGATCCCAGCCCGCCAGCACCGCGACGCCGGCCGAGACGAGCACCCCGAACAAACTGTCCGCCAGCACGAACTGGCCCAGGTCCAGCACCCACGGCGCGAGCAACGCGGGGGCCGCGGCGAGCGCGGCCAACCAGGGCCGGCGGACCGCGCGCAGCGCCACCGCGTAGAGGGCCACCGCGACAGCCAAGGTCAGCAGGTGCTGCACGACCACGATCCGGGTCACGTGGCTGGGACCGTCGAGGATCCGCAGGAAGATCGGATAGCCGGACGGCCGCCAATCCCCCGGCCACAGATCGCGCCATGCCTGGTCCAGATAGGCGGCGGAGTCTCCCAGATACATCAGCGCCGGCGGGTAGGCGACCAGCACCAGCACCCGGGCGGCGACCGCGACGGCGAACAACCCGCAGAACACGGCGTGCCGGCGAACGCCTCGCCGACTCCGTCCGAGGACCGTCTCCAGCAGCCCGACCCGCCGAGCCGGGGAGGCGTCGACGGGCTCGCGGGTGACGCCGCCAACGGCGGTCGGACCGCCGCTGGCGGACGGGACGGTCTCGGGCGAGCCGGCCTGGAAGGCCTCGCCCGGAACCTGGCTGACGTTACCCATCAGCCCCAAGTCTCGCAGGCCACCCGTTCGCCACCCGCCACCGGATCGAGGCGGTCGGTCCCGCGGCCGCACCGGGCCATCGGCCGCACCGGGCGTATCACGGCGCGTTGGGTACGGTTTTCGGCCTGGGACCGTACCCAACGCACCGTAACCGGCGGCGTCCCGCAGGGGGACGGGCGGGGCAGGCGGCGGCGCGTTCGAAAATGCGCGACTCGCAGACCGAACCCAGCCCGATCACGTGGGTCAGGCCCGGGCTAGTGAAGAACCTTCGCCGCGTCCTGCGGGCCGCCCGACTCCGGCGCACCGGCTTCACCGGCAACGACGGCCGGGGTGACGACCTCAGGGGCCGTGATGTCAGCGGCCGCGGCGGTGTCAGCGGTGTCCGCGGCCGGGACGACGGTGTCGACGGTGTGCCGCATGCGGATTTCCGGCAGCAGCCAGGTCAGGGCGAAGGCGACCAGGCCGATCGGCACCGCGACCAGGAAGACCGTCTGCATCGAATCCGAGAACGCCTGGACGAAGCCGTCGCGGATGTCCGGCGGCAGGGCGCCGATGACCTTCGGGCTGATGTTCGCCCCGGACGAGGCGAGACCGGGCGGCAGCGGCAGGCCCGCCAGCTGCTCGTTGATGTTGCCGGCCAGCACGTTCGCAAAGATTGCCCCGAAGACGGCCGTACCGAACGAGCCGCCGATGGAGCGGAAGAAGGTGGCGCCCGAGGTCGCCACACCCATCTGCCGGTGGTCGACGGAGTTCTGCACGGCGATGACGAGCACCTGCATCACCGAGCCGATCCCGACGCCGAGCACGAACATCGACAGCGCAAGCTGCCAGGTGGCGATGTCGGGGCTGATGAACGACAGCAGGAACAGCCCGATCGACATCACCGCGGTGCCGACGATCGGGAAGACCTTGTACCGGCCCCACTTGCTGATCAGCCGGCCGGAGGTGATCGAGCTGATCAGCAGCCCGCCCATGACCGGCAGCATCTGCAGGCCGGACTCGGTCGGGTCGACGCCCTTGACCACCTGCAGGAACAGCGGCAGGAAGATGATCGCGCCGAACATCGCGAAGCCGACGACGAAGCCGATGGCACCGGCCGCCGAGAACACCCGGTTGCGGAACAGCGACAGCGGCAGGACGGGCTCGACCGCCCGGCGCTCGGCAAAGACGAACGCGACGAGCAGCACGGCGCCCGCGACCCCCAGGCCGATGATCTTCGGCGAGCCCCAGTCGTAGGTCGTGCCGCCCAGGCTCGTCAGCAGCACCAGGCTGGTGGTCGCCCCGGCGAGCAGCACGGTGCCGAGATAGTCGATCACATGCTTGATCCGGTTTTTCGTCGCCGGCAGAGCCAGCGCCGTGGCCACCAGGGCGACCGCGCCGACCGGCAGGTTCACATAGAAGACCCACCGCCACGACAGATGGTCCACGAACAGCCCGCCGAGCAGCGGGCCGATCACCGACGACACGCCGAACACGGCGCCGAACAGGCCCTGGTAGCGGCCACGGTCGCGGGGCGGCACCAGGTCGCTGATGATGGTCATCGCGCCGATCATCAGGCCGCCGCCGCCGAGGCCCTGCAGGGCGCGGAAGCCGATGAGCTGGCCCATCGACGTGCTGGCGCCGGCGAGGACGGAGCCCACGAGGAACAGCACGATCGACACCTGGAAGAGGATCTTCCGTCCGTACAGGTCACCGAGCTTGCCCCATACCGGCGTCGACACCGTGGAGGCGAGCAGGTAGGCGGTGACCACCCAGGACAGGTGGGTCGCCCCACCGAGATCACCGACGATCGTCGGCAGCGCCGTCGACACGATTGTCTGGTCCAGCGAGGCCAGCAGAATCCCCAGGAGCAGGGCTCCCATGATGATCCACAGTCGGCGCTTGTCGGCGACCTGCGCCGCGGACGCGTCGGCCGGGAGCTCGGTGCCGGAGGCGGACGTCTGGGCCTGGGCCATGACTAGCTCTCCTCGTGGTCGGGGCGGACGGTACAGAGGTCCGTCGTTGTCATCGGTGCAGCTCCTCTGGAGGGTTCGTGCGGTTGCGGTTGCGGTTGCGGCAGGCCACGGGCCAGGCTGTCGAATCCCTGGCCGAACACCTCGACCAGCGGCGCGCCCGGCAACTCCTGCCAGCGCACCGACAGGGTGCGCACGACCGCCAGCACCGCGGCGACCAGCACGGCGGGATACGGGTCGCGGGCCGGATCGAGGCCGCAGCGCCGGCCGACGGCCTCGGCGAGCGCGTGCTCGTAGGAGCTCCAGCTCGCCGCGTTGGCCGCCATCAGGTGTGGATGCCGCCGGATGATCGCAAGCCGGAGCGGCCAGAGGTCGGCCTGTTCGGGGGCGACGAGCGCGGCCCGCTGCAGCATGACCGCGCGCAGGGCCTCCAACGGACTCTCGTCGGCGGGCCGGGAGGAAACCGCCTCGGTGATCTCGCGAATGTCCTCCGGGTCGAGGCCGACGATCGCCTCGTCCTTGGTGGGGAAGTAGTTGAAGAAGGTCCGGGTGGAGACCTCTGCCGCGGCGGCGATGTCGTCTACGGAGACTCCGTCCAGCCCACGCTGGGAGACGAGCCGGATGGCCGCGATCCGCAGCGCGCGGCGGGTCCGCTGCTTCTTGCGTTCCCGCAGGCCCAGCTCCGCCGGCTCCATGATCGCCCGGTTGGTGCCTGCCTGCGTCATCGTTCCCTCCAGCCTGACACCTCATCGGATGCAGTCACTACAACCTTATAGTCTCTGCATTTATTCACGCTCTGCAAAAATTTTTGGGCGTAGTCAACCCTGCACAGAAGGACACCTTCGACTTCTGCACCGTCCGTCATCGATCCGATGCAAAACCGGGCCGAGGCTCAGTAACGGATTCCTGGCCTGAAACCGTGTCTCGGCCTCGGCACGACCTGGCCGGCCAGGCGGTCCCCGCCCCGGGAAGTGGGAGCGGGGCGCCAGTCAGCCGCGCAGGTCGTCGCCGGCGAGGGCGAAGGCGGCGTGCAGGGCCTCGCCCCAGGGACGCAGCGGGGTGAGACCCGCGTCCGTCCACGATCGCGTGGAGAGCACGGAGTAGGCCGGGCGTGCGGCGGGCCGAGGGAAGGAATCCGTGGTCGTCGCGCTGACCGTGGCCGGGTCGAGCCCGATCTCCGCCATGATCTGGCGGGCGAATCCGTACCAGGTCGTCTCGCCGGTGTTCGTGCAGTGGTAGACCCCGGGCGGCGCCGACGAGGCGACGAGGTCCAGTAGGCCGGCGGCCAGATCGGCCGACCAGGTCGGCGAGCCGGTCTGGTCGGCCACGACCGAGACCGCCCCGCGCTCCCGGGCCAGCCGGCTGATGGTCTTGACGAAGTTGCCGCCCGTCCGGCCGTACACCCAGGCGGTGCGGACGACGTACGACGACGCCGGCAGCAGGGCCCGCACGGCCCCCTCTCCCGCGAGCTTGGTCCGGCCGTACGCGCAGGCCGGGCCGGTCTCGTCCCCGGTCTCGTAGGGCTTCGTCGCCCGGCCGTCGAAGACGTAGTCGGTGGACAGGTGCACCAGTGTGGCGTCGACCTCGGCGCAGGCGACGGCGAGATGCGCGGGCCCGGTGGCATTGGCGGTGTAGGCCCCGGACTCGTCGGTCTCCGCGCCGTCGACGTCCGTCCAGGCCGCAGTGTTGATCACGACGAGGCCGCCCTGGATCTTCGCCGGCCGAGCCTGGTCACGCAGAACGGCGCGGACCCGCGCCGGATCGGTGATGTCCAGCTCGGCCCGGCCGAGGCCCGCCCAGGCCCGCACGGGAGAGTCCGGTTCGGCCAGCCGGGCCTCGAGCAGCCGGCACAGGTCGGCGCCGAGTTGTCCGGCGGCACCGGTCACGAGAACACGCACGGCCAGAGTCTGGCAGACCGGCGGACATACATCGCGCCACCCTCCGCCGCGCCGCACCGACCGGCGCCCGGGTCGATCGGGCAGGCGTGGCGATCAGTAGGTGCAACGCGAGGTGAGTTCCGCGGCGGTCGTCGCGGGAGCGGGGGCGGCCGGCGCCGTCACGCCGGCTCCGCCCGCTTGTGAGCTCGGGGCCGTCGGCGCCGTGGCACTGCCGGCGGATGCCGCCGCGGCGGTGATCGTGCCCACCTCGAAGGTGGTGCCGAGAACGAGGCTGACCCGGCCGGCGGGGACGGCGGCGTCCTGCTGCAGCCGGCTGCCGGGCACGGCGGCCTGGACCGTCCGGGCCGCATCCGCTGCGCCCGGGTGGTACCGCACCTGCGTGGTGCGCAGGACGCCGGCGCGCCAGGTCCGCGCCGGCCCGACCTGGAAGCCGGCCCGTTCCAGCGCGGTGGCGGCCGAGGTGGCCAGACCGCTGACCCCGGCACCGTTGTAGACGTCGACGGGCACCTTCCCCGGGGGCAACGTCTTTCCCGGGGGCACCGTCGGCGACGGGCTCACCGTCGGCACCGCGGCCCGACCGGGCCGGCCCCGCAGCGGAGCGAGGAACTTCTCCAACGTGATGGGCTCGTAGAGCTGGACGGACCCGAAGCGGGGCAGCTCACCGAGCGCGTTGCCACCCTCGGCGGCGGTGGGCGCGTGCACCGGGATCGTCTCGAACCGGATCTGATCGGCGGACAGGCCGCGCAGCCGCGTCGCGAGCGCCCGCAGGTCGTTGATGCTCGTGCCGTCGTCGACGGTGAGCGCCTTCGTTGCCGCACGCACCAAATTCTCCAGCCGCACCGGGTTGGTGAGCACGCCGGACGAGGTCGCCTGGGTGAACACCGCGCCGACGAACTGCTGCTGGCGACGGATGCGGTCGAAGTCGTTGTCCGGCAGGCCGTGGCGTTGTCGCACGAATGCCAGCGCCTGCTCCCCCGACAGCCGGTTCTCGCCGACCCGGCCACGCCACTGCGACCACGGGTCGTACAGGTTCGACCTGCCCCCGCCGGGCAACGGCCTGACGCACACGGTGACTCCGCCGACGGCGTCGGTCATCTCCTTGAAGCCGGCGAGATCGATCGAGACATAATGATCGATCTTGATGTCGGTCAGATTCTCGATTGTTCTGATCAACAGGCTGGGGCCACCGAGAGTGATCGCCGAGTTCAGCTTGCCGCGGCCGTGGCCGGGGATGCGGACCAGGGTGTCGCGAGGAAAGGAGACCATCGTGGTCGTCCCGTTCGCAGCCAGATGGGCGAGCATGGTGGTGTCCGACCGCTCGTCGGTCACCGCCCCCTGGCTCTCGTACTCGCCGCCGGTGCCGGCCCGGCTGTCCGAGCCGACCAACAGGTAGTTACGGTTGCCGGAGGCGGCGTCTGCCGGCCGGTCGTCACCGAGGCCGAGCCGGATGCGGTGGATCTGCGCCCCGAAATACTCGTAGGCGGTCCAGCCACCGATCGTGGTCATGAGGATGAGGGCCGAGAGCGCGCCGGCGAGCAGCACCAGCAGCCGGCCCAGCGGCGAACGCTCCCGACGGGTGCCGTGCACGATACGGGCCGCCAACACCGTCCGGCGAGCCCCGACGGGGCGGTGGACATGGGTCCGCCGGCGCGATCGCCCGACACGGCCGTCCGTCTGCGGATCGCCCGGTGGACGCGGCGGCGCCTCGGTCACCGTGTCCCCCTCCCAGGCGGCTGGAGATGCGTCGCGGGTGTGGCGCGACCGCCCGGCCGGTCTACGTCCGGCCAGCTGGCCGTAGCGAACCCTTCGACTACTCAACGTACCCGTATCGAATGGCCCGCACCCGCCACCCACCCGATGCCGTAGGAAAGACGGGCCATCGATGGGGACTTTCAATGCCCCATCAGGGCGAAAGGGATCAGATCAATCCGGCAACAGCCGCCACACCTATAGTTACTTTCAGTTAGTTCAAGACGACGCGATAGAGTTCCGGATCATGAAGGCCCTCGTCCTTGCCGGCGGCTCGGGAACGCGTCTGCGGCCGATCACGCACACATCCGCCAAGCAGCTTGTCCCCGTGGCGAACAAACCGGTGCTCTTCTACGGCCTTGAAGCCATCCGGGACGCCGGGATCGTCGACGTCGGGATCATCGTCGGCGAGACGGCCGCCGAGATCGAGGCGGCAGTCGGTGACGGGTCCGCGTTCGGGATCCACGTGACCTACATCCGCCAGGACGCGCCGCTCGGGCTCGCGCACGCGGTGCTCATCGCCCGCGATTTCCTCGCCGACGAGCCGTTCGTCATGTACCTCGGGGACAACCTCATCATCGGCGGCATCGCCGGCCTGGTGACGGAGTTCCGGCGAACCACCCCGGACGCGCTGATCCTGCTGACGAAGGTGGACAACCCGTCCGCCTTCGGTGTCGCCGAACTCGGCGCGGAGGGCCGCATCATCCGCCTCGTCGAGAAGCCACTCGTCCCGCCGAGTGATCTCGCGCTCGTCGGCGTCTACATGTTCGGCACCGTCGTGCACGAGGCGGTGCGGTCGATCAAGCCGTCAGCCCGCGGTGAACTGGAGATCACCGAGGCCATCCAGTGGCTGGTCGACGGCGGCCACGACGTCGCCTCCCACCTGGTCGAGGGCTACTGGAAGGACACCGGCCGGCTGGCCGACATGCTGGAGACCAACCGGCACCTGCTGGAGTCGATCGAGCCGGCGATCCGCGGCACCGTGGACGCCGACAGCTCGATCGTCGGCCGAGTCGTGATCGAGGACGGCGCCTCGCTGGTCCGCTCCACCGTGCGGGGCCCGGCCATCATCGGGCGCGGTACCACCCTGGTCGACACCTACGTGGGCCCGTTCACCTCGATCTTCCATTCCTGCACCATCGAACGGACCGAGATCGAGTACTCGATCGTCCTGGAGCGGGCCACGATCCGTGGGATCGGGCGCATCGAGGATTCGCTGATCGGCCGGGACGTCGAGGTCGTGCCCTCGGCCGCCCTGCCCAGGGCGCACCGGCTCATGCTGGGTGACCACTCCCGCGTCTCCGTCGCCACGACGGGGACCTGATCCCGCCGACGGGACCAGCGCGCACAGCGGTCAGCCCTGCGCGCCCGATCTCGCCGCGACCGGACCGCCCGAAGAGGTTGGGGTGGCCGAGGTGGCCGCAGCCGGACTGACGGCCGCAGCCGGGTCACCGGGGGGGCCGGCGGCCGGCTTCCGGCGGGCCTGTACCACCGCGGCTGCGATGGCGGCGGCGAACAGCAGCGCGGTCAGGACGAACACGGCGATCGTCACTCCGACGGGGAACGGCGCCCAGCGTCCGATGGCCGACACCACGTCCGGGATCCGCGCCGGGGTAAACGGCACCCGGCGCGGCAACCAGTAGTAGGAGCAGATGGCAAGCAGGGCCGCGCCCTGCATGAGCAGGGCTCCGACCAGCAGGACCAGCGGTGCCAGCCGTTCACGTCCGGGCAGTGCCCGGCGCAGGCCGAGGGCGACCACGACCCCCAGCCCGACCAGACCGAGGTAGAGATACCGGCCCTGCACGGCGATCCCGCGGGTGTACCGCTGGTACTCCGCCCAACTGCGCTGGCCGACCTCGACGTACGCGAACGCCACCGGCAGCAGCAGGACCACCACCGCGGCAGCTTGCGACGACCACCCGGCCCACCCAGCCCGCCCGGCCCGGCGGCGGCCGACGACCGCCGTCACGCAAAGCCCGACGACGGCGACCGTGGCAAGCACGATCGCGATCGGGGAGAGCTGTGGCGGCTCGAACATTCCGAGGCCACCCCAGAATCTCGAGATCATCGTGCGGAAGAAGTACCAGAACCAGGTCAGGAACGAGTCGGGGAGCAGCAGCGGCTCCCGCCTCGGCGGGTTGGTCGCCCAGCCGTTGGGCTGCACGGCGTCGTACAACAGGTAGTTACGGACCCACCACCAGCCACCGAGCGCGAGGCCGAGGCCGACCGCGAGCACCGCGGGAATCCACGGCAGGGACGCGAGCGCCGCCCGTAGCCGGCGCCACAAACCCACGCCGGACCTCGCCGCATCCGAATCACGCCGCCACCACCACCCGACCAGATACGCAACGACGATCATCGCCGGCAGGGTGAGCGCGAACGCCTTGGACAGCAGCGCGAGCCCCAGCCACAGACCGGCCCACAGTGCGGTACGCCGCCGCAGGTCGCCGCGCAGCACCCCGGCCAGAACCACGGTGAGCCCGCCGGTGGTGAGCATGAGGATGCCGTCGTTGTTGAAGGTCGCGCCGACCCGGGTGAAGCCGGGGATGGCCAGCGGCAGGGCGGCCGCGGCGAGCGCCGAGGGCTCACCGAGACCGAAGCGGCGGGCGGCGAGCCAGGCCAGCAGCGGCAGCGGCGCGACGACCAGGATGTTCAGCAGGCGCAACACGAAGACCTGCTGGTCGTAGGCCCAGTCGCCGGAGCCGGGCAGGGCGCGCAGCAGGACCGCCCCGGCCGCGTAGATCAGCGGCGGATGCTGCACCATCTGGTTGGACAGGCGACCGTCGTCGACCGGCGTCGGACCGCCGAGACCGTCGAAGGACTTTCGCTGGTCGCGCGGTGTCGGGGCGATCTGCGCGAACGACTCGGCCCCACGCCGCTTCCCCCCGGACTGGAACATGTCCTGATAGCGGCCGCGATCGAAGTCATCCGAGGTCGCCGCCACCCCGGTGGCGATCATCTTCTCGCCGGGGGCGGGCCAGCCGGCGCCGTGCTGCAGCCCGTAGACCATGTCGACGTGCTGAGCCTCGTCGTAACCCGTCCAGGTGGGGTACACGAAAGCGTAGCTGAGCAGCATCGCCAGGTGGACCGCGGTGATGAGCGCCAGCAGCAGCGGCCCTCGCCGCACCCGGCGCGCGGGGCGAGGGTTCGGTCCCGAGTCCCGAGTCGCGGATGCCGGGGGCGCGTGCTCAGCCATCCGGGGGTACTCGTCTGGCCGGGGCGGGCGCGACGTGCCCGGCTGAGCCGGGACGGGGCCACCTTCGGCTGGCGTCTGCCCGGTTAGGCCGGCAGCGGCTGGTTGGGGGGTGTCGGCAGCGGCCGGCCCGGTGGTGTCGGTGCGTGCGGCGGGCGTCGTCTCCGGCTCATCCATGGTTGACGTCAGGGTAAACGACCCCACCGGATGGTCCCGACAACCCCGGGCATCCCCGGCTCTCCCCGCCCGCGTCTTCGCGGCTGACCGCCGGTCACCGAGGGCGCGTTCCGCGGGCAACGCGCAGCGCCGGCCCCTCCCCCACACCAGGCCCACTGGTGCTCACCCTCGCTACACCCCGACCACCGGGAACGTTCTAATAGATGAACCGTCCCTAAACCTCATCACTACAACGCCATCATCACAACGGCCGCGGTGCGCGTTCCGACGGCATCTCCGACGAGGACCGCCTGACCGAGGAGGTCCGCGACCCCGTGAGCCCCCACCCCCGTCC
>NZ_JAMPTM010000068.1 GCF_025403375.1 Frankia gtarii | reverse complement strand
GGGGCGGGCTGCGACCACTGCCCCTCCAAGCGGGTGAGCGCCTCCAGCTCGCCATAGTCCAGGAAGATGCCGCGGCACCCGTCGCACTGCTCGATCTGGATGCCGTTGCGGTTGTAAGTCCGCATCATCGCGTGGCACTTGGGACACTGCAGCGTGTAGCTCACGGGCGCAACCTGCCGTTCGGTGTGCGGGAGACATCCGACGTCGCTGGGTAGCGTACCGACCGTCGTCAGATCATCCGTTGCACAGTCAGGATTGCGACGCGTCGCCGGCGGTCCCCGCGATGCGGGCGCAGGCGTCGACGAAGGCCAGGCAGACCTCGTCCAGGCCGGTCTGCGCGTGGTGGGCGTCCGGCCGATCGGCTGGGCGGGCGTCGAGGTGGCGGGCGTCGAGGTGGTCGACGAGGGCGGTGGCGGCGTACTCCACCGTGAGGGCCCGCGCGGGCAGGTCGAGCGCCGGCCATGGATCGTCCCGGTCGGTCACCGCCGGGCCGCCGGACTCCGTGTAGGTGTCGAGGAAGCGCGCCCACAGCTGCACCGGCAACAGGCCTGCGGCGAACCAGGCCGCGGGCCGGGCCAGGTCCCAGGCCGGGTCGCCGAGCCCGAGGTCGTCCACGTCGATGAACCGCCAGCCGACCTCGGGCAGGGCGACTAGCTGTCCGAAGTGCCAGTCGCCGTGGATGACGGTGGTCGGCCGGTCGGGGCGGACCGCGGGCGGCGGCGAGGGTGGCGACGTCTCGCTCAGCGTCGCCCAGGCCGCGAGCACCGGTGCGGCCAGCGGGTGCGCGGCATGGCGACGCAACCGGCCGACCCGGTCGACGAGCCGGCGCAGCACGGTGGCCGGGGGCAGCGTGGCCAGCTCGGGGCGGCCGACCGGGTCGCGGTGCAGCCGAGCCAGCAGCGCTGCGGCCTGTTCCCAGGGCGCGTCGTCGGCGTCCTGCGTTCCCAGGGGGGCTCCCGCGGGCCAGGCGCTGACCTGATGGTCGCCGATCCGGACCGTGTACGTCCCCGGGCCGGGCGGCAGCTCCAGCGGGGCGAGCAGCACCGGGTGCGGCGTGGGCCGGGCGGCGAAGCGCAGCCGGGCGGCCAGATGTGCCGGGTCGGCGGTGGCTACGTGCGCCTTGAGGACCACCGTGCCGCAGCGCACGATCAGCCGATCGCTTCGGCGTGACACCACGGTGGGCGGCCCGCCGGCCCCGTCCGGGCGCAGCCGCCGGGCCAGCCGTGCCATGCCGGCCAGCAGTTCGGGCTCGATCCCGCCGGCGTCGATCCCGCCCGAGTCGATCCCGCCGGGGTTGGTCACGTCGAGGTCACAGCGCCGGTTTGCGCAGGCGCCAGATGCACTCGGACGGCCACCGCCGGGCCCACGCCTCGTCGGCCCGCTCGGGCTGTTCGACGCGGTCCCGGGTCGAGCCGTCCGTGGCCTCCACGTCGTACACCTGCTCGCCCGCGTACACCGGCTCCGGCGGGCGGGGCTCCAGCAGATCCTCGATGATCAGCCCGCAGTCCCGGAACAGTCTGATCCACGTGCCGTAGGGCAGGTTCGCGCTGACCAGGCCGTCCGCCTCGGTCAGCAGGCGCAGCGCGAAGTAGTCCCGGGTCAGCCGGGTGCCGGGGGTGTCCCGGCCCGGCCGCACGGTGATCTCGTAGATCGGACTGACGTGGCTGAACGCCAGCAGGCCACCCGGTCGCAGCACCCGCGCCGCCTCCGGCATCGACCGCATCGGGTCGGCGAAGGAAAACGCGCCGTGATCGGCGAAGACGATGTCGAACGACTCGTCGGCGAAGGGCACCGACTCCGCGCTCGCCTGCACCAGCGGGAAGGCCAACCCGGTGTCCGCGGCGAGCTTGCGGCTGTGCAGCAGCTGCCGTTCCGACAGGTCGAGCCCGACGGCGCGGGCGCCCCGGCGGACCAGCGCCGTCGACCACTGCCCCCCGCCGCACCCCATCTCCAGCACGTCCCGCCCGGCGACCTCGCCCAGCACGTCGAGGCTGGACTCCGGGATCGCCCACAGCCCCCAGGAGATGTCGCCGGTGAACGCCTGCCGGCGGATCTGCGGGGCGTTCACCCGCTGGTAGTCGTCGGAGATCTCGTTCCAACGGGCCCGGTTGGTGCGTACGTGGGCGTCGGTCCGTGCGTGGGCGTCGGTCCGTGCGCGGGGGTCGCCGTCGATCATCCTGCCTCGTCCTTCTCCCGGCGCCCGCGGCGCCGCTGCGCGCCCGCGCCGCCGGCTGGCGGGCACGAGCCGGGACGGCCGGAGGCACCGGATCGCCAGGCGGGATTTTCGTACCGCGCGGCGGCTGTCGTGATGGATCTGATCGGTCAATCGGTCATCGTATGAGACCGGGACGAACGCGAACTTCCCCCCTGGCCTGCCGGGCCCTCGCGGGGCCTCCCAGAGGGTCCGCCGGGCTGCCCGTAACCGGTGGCGGGAAAAATCGTCCGAGGTCGGCACATGACCGATCAAAAGCACGAGACGTGCAATGAGTAAACCGCTGGACAGCCGGGCGACGTGTTGTCCCATCCGTTTGCCGTGGGCCGGACGGTCTGGACGGAGTTCGGTGCGCCGGTGCACTCTCGGTCTCGTGGCGAGAGAGCGTAAGAGATCGAGCCGGTACTTCCGGCCGCCCGACGAGCAGCTCGTCCTGGGCCTCATGACCTGCCCGTCCTGCAACGGGACGCGGTACCAGACCCGCCCGCAGGCCGAGATCGACACCGACGGAATCTTCGACGGTGATGCCAACATTAAATGCCGGGAATGCGGCGGAAACGGCAAGGTTTCGCCGCCATGAAGAAGTCTCTTCCGGTACAGGCGGACTTTCTCTACCTGCGGTGCCCGGAGCATCGGGGCCGCCAACCCCGGCCGGGCCTGAAAACGACGCTGCGGCCCGGCGCGGAGTGCCCGCGGTGCCGTCTGGTCCGGGCGCCGGACCCGCCCGGCACCGGAGGCCGGCCGGCCGGGTAAGCCGTGACACCCGGTGGACGGCGGCCCGACGCCGCCCGCGTGACGGCCGGGGAACGTCAGCCCTTGGGATCGGTGACGGACGTCGCCGTGCGGGTGCCATCCGCGACCGTGGCGCCGACGACGACCTCCGCGCCCTGGTGGAAATCGGCGATCTTCGCGGCCTTCCCGTCGGCGCGGAACCTGGTGTCGTCGTTGATCACATACGTGGCGGCGAAGCCGTCCTCGCTGATGAGGCTGATCGACGTCGCGGTGATCGTGGTGATCGTGCCGCGCTGCCCGTCGACGACCTGGTAGCCCCTGTCTGTCTTGATCGTCGCCTCGCCGTGCAGACCGTGACCTGCGAGCCTGCTCTCGCGCAGGCGCAGGCGCGCCTCGGCCAGCCTCGGATGGTCGCCGTGGACCGACCGCGCCGCCGAGGAGGTGTCCGCCGCCGGTGCCGCGGGTGCCGCCGGTGCGGCGGACGCGGCCGTGCCGCTGAACCCGAGGCCGACCCCCAGCCCTAGCCCGAGCAGACCCGCCGCTGCCACACCCGCGCCGATCCGCCCCGTCAGGAAGCTGCGCATCTGTGCCGTCCTTCCCTGCCTGTGTCCGTCACGCCACGCGCGGACCGCCCGACCATGGGGCCGAGGTTGCCGTCCGGGCAGGCGTTGCGCGCCGCTGCGGCGCGCTGGTGGCACCACAGTGCGGCGGCCAGATGTGAACGAGATCGGAACGCGGTGAGGAAAGGGTGTAGGCGGACGGTCCTGCCGGTCGTGGTAGCGGATGGATTACTGAAAGCTGACCGCTGTCGGCCGGACCGCGTAGGCCACCCGGTGCGGCGCGTCCGAGGGCGGTCCGTCGAGCTTCATCGAGTAACGGTCGGCGAGCCGCATGAACAGCTCGGCGTTCGGATCGGGGTCGATCCGCTCGACGACGCCGCGGATCTCCAGGTACCGGTAGGGCGCCTCGGGATCGTTGACGGACACCGCCACCTGTGGGGTCCCCGTCACGTTGCGGTACTTCTGCCGGGTCGTGGTGTTCGTGAACCACAGGAACGTGCCGTCCCAGAGCACCCACATCGGGTTCACCTGGGGGGTGCCGTCCGGCCGGACCGTGGCGAGGTGCCCGAACAGCGGCCGCTCCAGCAGATCGCGATGGCTCTCGGGGATGACTGTCATACCTCGATGGTATATCAGTACCCTGATGGTTTGCCCGCCGCTCCTGCCCTTCCGGGGGAAGGAAACGGACGCGAAAGATCTTCATACGTATCCTTCCGCGGGGCGCGCCCGGTTTCGTGATCACCCCTGGCTCTACAGCCTTAGTGATCACCATGTGGTCGCTCATCGCAACGCGCAGGGGATGGATGTGACCGGGAGCCGTCAGAGGTTGGGGAACCGGTGGACCCAGCGGCGCTGCCAGGGGGTCTCGACGGCCCGCGGGTGATGGTGCGCGCGGGTCCAGGCGACGGCGTCGGCGGGGGACAGGCCGGCCAGCACGGCGAGGCAGGCGAGCACGGTCCCGGTGCGGCCGACCCCGCCGCCGCAGGCGATCTCGATCCGGCCGGACGTCCGCGTATGCGCGTGCAGCGTGCGTATGCGCGCGGCCGCCGCCACCGGATCCCGCGGGAGGAGGAAGTCCGGCCATTCGACCCACTCGTGCGGCCAGGTCAGCATTCCGTCGTGCCGCCGGCGCAGGCGTGCGCCGCCCAGGTAGAGGCCGCGTTCGGGGGACGGGCCGGACGGCGGCGGGTGACGCAGCCCGCGGGGCCGGATCCAGCCGCCATCGGGCAGTAGGAGCGCTCCGCGCAGCGACGTGCCGCTGTCGCCTACATGGCTGTCGCCTACATGGCTGTCGCCCATGCGGTCGAAGCGTACGCGTTCGGGGTCGACGCCGGGGGCTGCCAGGGCTCTCGCCGGATCGGATCGGTCCGGACGACGATGGCGCGGCCGGGCCTGTTGCCGGCGAGCCCGGACCGGCCACGGCCGGATCGACATGAACGGAATCGGCACCGGTGGGGGATGGCCCGACCCCCTCGGAGGTGGAGACCACCGGCCCGGACGGTCGCATGGTGGCAGGCTCGATGCCGCAGGGCAGCGGTCATGGGTTCGTAGATCCGCGGTAGCCTCGGACGAGGATGGCCGTTCTGGCCATCAGGGGTCGCCCACCCCAGCCGAGCCGAGCGGGCGCAGTGAGGACCGTGGCCGCCAGACCACGCCCGGTCGACGCCGGAGCCGAGCGCCTCGGCCTGGCGATCAAGCGGGCCGAGCAGGTGCTCATCGCCGAGAAGACCCGGGTTCTGCGGCCGTTCGGCCTCACCGTCCCGCAGTACGCCGCGATGTTCGCAATCGCCGCGGCGCCGGGCATCTCCGGTGCGAGGGCCGCCCGGGAATGCCATGTCACCCCGCAGACGATGGCCGTCGTCCTGGCCGGTCTGGAGGCGAAGGGGTTGATCGAGCGCCAGCCGTCCGAGGTGCATGCCCAGGTGCTGGTCACCCGGCTGACCCGGGCGGGTCATGCACTGTTCCGGCGGGCTGACGCCGCGGCCCGGGAGGTCGAGGACCGGCTCGCCGCCGCGTTCACCGGCGCCGAGCTCGCTACTCTGCGCGAGTTGCTCGCCCGGGCCGCCGGGGCGATCCCCGCCCCCTGACGACTGTTTGCGCGGGATCCCGAAGGCGGGGCCCGGGCAGACGACGACCGCCCGGCGGGAGCGCTCCCGCCGGGCGGTCGTGATGGTCGTGGTGCGCGTGACTCGGCTGCCGGGTCAGACCCTGGAGGGTTCCCGGCTTCCGCTGCCCGCGGCGTTCGGCTGCGGCGGTACCTGCGAGCGGGCCGCGCCCGTCCAGGACGGTGCCTCGCCGGCCTTGGGCGGCAGCGACGGGGCGAAGTTCTCCCCGAGCCGCTCCAGCGCCGCGCGGGCGAAGATCTGCTGCTGGGTGACCGTGCGCTCCGACCTGCCCCGGCCGATGAAGCTCACCGTCCAGTGAAGCAGGGTGGTCAGGCGGTGCTTGAAGCCGATGATGTAGACGAGGTGCACGGCCAGCCAGACCAGCCAGGCGAAGAAGCCGCTGAACTGGATGTTGCCGATCTTGGCCACCGCGCTGAAGCGCGAGATGGTGGCCATGCTGCCCTTGTCGTTGTACTTGAACGGGTGCCCGGTCTGCTTGCCGGCGACCCAGGCCCGGATCTCCTTCGCCGCGTGCCGGCCGCCCTGAATCGCGACCTGGGCGACACCCGGCAGCCGGTTGAGGCTCATCATGTCGCCGATGACGTAGATCTCCGGGTGGCCCGGGAGGGTGAGGTCGGGGAGGACCTCGACGCGGCCGGCGCGGTCGATGCCGGCGCCGGTCTGCTCGGCGAGCTGCTTGCCGAGCGGGCTCGCGGCGACGCCGGCGGCCCAGACCTTGCAGACCGAGTCGATCCGCCGGCGGGTGCCGTCACTGTCCTCGACGTCGATGCCGGTGGCGTCGACGTTGACGACCTTGGCGCCGAGCTGGACCTCGACGCCGATCTTCTCCAGCTTGTCGGCGGCCTTCGCGCCGAGCCGCTCCCCGAAGGGCGGGAGCACGGCGGGCGCGGCGTCGAGCAGGATCACCCGGGCCTTGGTCGGGTCGATGCTGCGGAAGTCGCGCCGCAGCGTGCGCCGCGACAGCTCGGCGATCTGGCCGGCCATCTCCACGCCGGTCGGGCCGGCGCCGACGACGACGAAGGTCAGCAGCCGCTCGATGTCGGCGGGATCGGTCGAGCCCTCGGCGAGCTCGAACATGCCGAAGATCCGGCCGCGCAGCTCGAGGGCATCGTCGATGCTCTTCATGCCCGGGGCGTGGGTGGCGAACTGGTCGTTGCCGAAGTAGGACTGACCGGCGCCGGCGGCGACGACGAGGCTGTCGTAGGGGTGGACCGTCGTCCGGCCGAGCAGCTGCGATGTGACGGTCTTCGCCTGCACGTCGATCGTGGTCACGTCGCCGAGGACGACCTGGGCGTTCTCCTGGCGGCTGAGCACCTCGCGGGTGGTCGGGGCGATCTCGCCCTCCGACAGGATGCCGGTGGCCACCTGGTAGAGCAGTGGCTGGAAGAGATGGTGGGTTGTCTTTGCGACGAGGGTGATCTCGACGGGCGCCTTGCGAAGAGCCTGCGCGGTGAACAGGCCCCCGAAGCCCGAGCCGATGATCACTACGCGGTGCGGGGAGCTCTGCCGCCCCTCGAGCCGTTCCGGTTCGTTGGCATGCCCTGTGCGGGCGCTGTCCGTGCTCACGATCCTTCTCCGCTCAACCTCTTGACTCCCAGCGGTGCCCGTTGGCGCCGCGGAGACCTTATCCCCGATAGCACGTCGGTCTCCACTAACTATTTTCCGCCGTATACCGGCCACTGGATCGTGTTCATCGTCACCCTGGGCCGGAAACATCGGCCACGGATTATGTGGCGTGGAGCACACTCTCGGTGGCGGGCGGTAGGCTTAGCCCGGATCTTGATCGACGAGTGCGGCCGGTCCCTGCTACCGGTCGCCGGGGAGGTGCCGCGTGCCGGCTCGTAAATACGGTCCGTCGGCGCCCGCGGTCGACCATACCGTCCGGGCCCTGGCCGAGATCGACGGGGATCTGTCTGGGCAGACACATGATCACGTGGCCTTCGTCGACCTCGAGCTGACCGAGGTGCCGACCACGGGCGCGGTGCTGGACTCGTGTACCTTCCGCGGGGTCCGCTTCAACGCATCGAGTTATTCGGATACCGCTTTCATCAACTGCGTCTTCGTCCGGTGCTCCTTCTTCGACACGAGCTTCGACGCGTGCAAGTTCACCGGCAGCCTGTTCGACGGATGCACGTACGACCTCATGAAGGTCGGCGGCGGGGATTGGTCCTTTGTCGGTCTGTCGCGGGCAAAACTGAGCCGCGCGTCCTTCGTCGGAGTCCGGATGCGGGAGGCCGACCTGACCGGCTCGCGCTGCGACGGTGCGACGCTGCGTGACGACGATCTTTCCGGTGCGCTGTGGGACGGCGCCGACCTGTCCGGCGCCGACCTGCGCGGCAGCGACCTGTCCGCGCTGGATCCGCTGGCCGTCACGCTGCGGGGTGCCCGCATCGACTCCTGGCAGGCCATCATCATCGCGACTGCGCTCGGCCTCACGGTCGACTGACCGAAGCGTCGCTCACAGCGCCCAGCTGCGAGCCGTCGGCGCAGATCGGCGCAGATCGGCGCAGGTCAGTGGCCCGTCATGTGGTTGCCGCCACCCCCGCGGGCATTACTCACCATGCCGGTCATGCGCGTGGGGAAGGCGGCGGCGGATGGATCTCGATCCGTTGATCACGCTTGCCGGGTTCGTCGTCGGCGTCGTCGTCGGGATGACCGGCATGGGCGGCGGTGCGCTGATGACGCCGCTGCTGGTGCTGCTGTTCGGCGTCCAGCCGCTCGCCGCCGTGTCCAGCGATCTGGTCGCCTCGGCGGTGATGAAGCCGGTCGGTGCCACCGTCCACCTGCGCCGCGGCACGGTCCACCGGGGCCTGGTCGGCTGGCTGTGCCTGGGTTCGGTGCCGGCCGGCTTCAGCGGCGTGCTGATCCTGCGGGCGCTCGGTGACGGGGACGCCGTCCAGGAGCGAATCAAGGTCATCATGGGGGCGCTGCTCGTCCTCGCGGCGGCGGGCATGCTGGCGAAGTCCCTGGTCGACCGCGGCCGACCGCCGGCGCCCGCAGGTGAGATCGACATTCGGCCACGCCCGCTGCCGACCGTCCTGGTCGGCGCCATCGGTGGGCTGGTCGTCGGGCTGACCTCGGTGGGCTCCGGCTCGCTCATCGTCGTGATGCTGCTCGGGCTTTACCCGCGCATCCGCTCCTCCCAGCTCGTCGGCACCGACCTCGCCCAGGCGGTGCCCCTGGTGGCCGCCGCCTCGCTGGGGCACCTGCTGTTCGGGGACTTCCAGCTCGGCCTGACCGGTTCGCTGCTGCTCGGCTCCCTGCCCGGGGTCTACCTGGGAGCGCGGATCTCCGCCGGTCCGGCGACCAGCCGGGTCATCCGACCCGCGCTCGTCGTCGTGGTCTCGTGCAGCGGCCTGAAACTGGTCGGTGTGCCGACCGCCTGGCTCGGCGGGGTCCTGCTCGCGTTACTCGGCGCGGTGGGGATCTCAGTCGCGCAGCGGGTCGTGGGCGAACGCCGCCATCCCCGCGGCGAAACCGACCCGCGCCCGGTAGCCGAGGAGCTCGGCGGCGCCGACCGATGAGGCGACGATGTGCCGCACGTCGCCGATCCGGTAGCTTCCGGTCACGACGGGTGGCGGGCCGTCGAGGGCGCTTGCCAACGCGCCCGCCATGTCCCCGACGGTGTGCGGCTCCCCGGAGCCGACGTTACGGGGGGTGAGCCGTCCAGGCAGGTCCGGGCCGCGCGCCGCCAGCAGGTTGGCGCTCGCGACGTCGTGGACGTGGACGAAGTCCCGCAACTGCCTGCCGTCCTCGAACACCAGCGGGGCCCGCCCCGCCGCCAGCGCGCTGCGAAAGATTGCCGCGACGCCCGCATACGGGGTGTCCCGTGGCATCCGCGGCCCGTAGACGTTGTGGTAGCGCAGGGCCATGACGGTGCCCCCGGTCGCGCCGGCCCAGGCGGCGGCCAGATGCTCCTGGGCCACCTTGGTCGCCGCGTAGACGTTGCGCGGATCGATCGGGGCGTCCTCGCGGACCGGGACGGACGCGAGCTGCCGGTGGCAGCGCGGGCACGGTGGCTCGAACCGCCCGGCATCCAGATCGGCGCGCACCCGCGGGCCGGGGCGCACCGCCCCATGCTCCGGGCAGCTGTATCCGCCCTCGCCGTAGACGACCATGGAGCTGGCCAGCACGAGACGGCCGATCCCGGCGCGGGCCATCGCGGCGAGCAGCACGGCCGTGCCGAGATCGTTGTTCGTGGCGTACAGCGGCAGGTCGTCGAGATCCACCCCCAGACCCACCATCGCGGCCTGGTGGCAGACCACGTCGATCCCGTCGAGTGCGGCGTCGACCTGGCCGCGGTCGGTGACGTCGCCGACGACGAGCTCGGCGCGGCCGTTCACCGCGGGCGCGACCCGGTGCACCGCCGGCAGCAGCGCGTCGAGGATCCTGACCTCGTCGCCGGCCGCGACCAGCGCGTCCACGACGTGGGAGCCGATGAAACCGGCGCCGCCGGTGACGAGAACCCGCATGTCACCGACGCTAGCCGCACCGGCCACCGCAGGATCTTACGAACTGGGGACGGTGGGGCGTCAGGACGTCGGGAGGGCGACGACGAAGCGGCACCCCCCCGCCTGGTTGTCCACGCTGACGGCGCCGCCGTGCGCCTCGATGATCCCGCGCACGATGGCCAGGCCGATGCCCGAGCGCATCCGCGGCTGACGCGGATCGTCGTCGCCACCCGGCGTCCGCGCGGGCTCACCACGGAAACCCAGGTCGAACACCCGGGGCAGGTCCTGCGGCGGGATGCCGCCGCAACGGTCCGCCACCGCGAACAGCGCCCGGTCGGCGACCATGGTGGCGGTGACCTCCACCGTTCCGTCGTCGGGGGTGTGCCGGATGGCGTTGACCAGAAGGTTCGTCAGGGCCCGCCCGACCTCGGCGGCATCGGCGTCGACGCAGCCGAGGTCGTCGGCCTCGCCGCGCACGACGACCCCGCGGGCCCGCGCGATCGGATCGACGGCGGCGACCGCGTCCGACACCACGTCGGCGACGCGTACCTTCGCGAGGCTCAGCCGCAGTGCCCCGGCCTGCAACCGGGCCAGCTCGAACAGATCGTCGACCATTGCGGTGAGCCGCTCCGCTTCGGTGAGCATCCGCCGGTGGTAGCGGTCGGTGGTCTCGGCGTCGGTGATCAGGCCGTCCTCGAACGCCTCGGCCATCGCCCGGATCCCCGCCAGTGGGGTCCGCAGGTCATGACTGATCCATGCGACGAGCTCCCGGCGGCTCGCCTCCAGGGCCCGTTCGCGTTGCAGCGACTCGACCAGCCGGGTGTTCGTGGCGTCCAGCGTGGCGGCGAGTGTGGCGAGCTCCGTCGTCGGGACGCGCCCGGCGCCGGAGTAGCCGGGTCCGCCGAGGGTCGCCGCCGCCCGGGTGAGGGCACTGGTCCCGGCCACGACCGGGCGCCCGACGCGCAGCGCGAACGCGGAGGCGACCACCGCCGAGACCACGACAATGATCATCACGAGTCGCAGGTCATGATCGGAGAGAAACATCATCCGTGCCGTGACGGCGACGCCCACGACGACCGCGACGATCGGCCACACGCACAGCGCCGCGGCCATCGCCCACAGCGGCCGGCGGCGCAGCGCGAGCAGCAGCGGCACGCCGCTGACGGCGGCGGCCGTCGAGCACCCCAGCGCGATCCCGGCGACCTCCAGCTCCGCGTTCATCGCACCCCCGCGCTCCGTCGCCCGCCATGGCTCACCCCGCCGTGGCTCACCCCGCCGTCGCCGGTGCGGCGTCGTAGCGGTACCCGACGCCCCACACGGTGACAAGCAGGCGGGGGGCGGTCGGATCGTCCTCGATCTTCTCCCGCAGCCGGCGGATGTGCACGGTCACCGTCGACGGGTCGCCGTAGGTCCATCCCCACACCTGCTCGAGCAGCTCGACCCGGGTGAAGGCGTGGCCGGGTCGGCGGAGCAGGAAGGCCAGCAGGTCGAACTCGCGGACGGTGAGGCCCAGGGGCACCCCGTGGCGGGTCGCGGTCCGCGCCGCCGGGTCGACGACCAGGACGCCGGCCCGCAGGACGCTGAGCTCCGGGGCGGCGGCGGACTCGGCCGCCCGCCGCAGCACCGAGCGCACCCGCAGGGTCAGCTCCCGTGGAGAGAACGGTTTGGTCACGTAGTCGTCGGCGCCGACCTCCAGGCCGGCGATACGGTCCGCCTCGTCAGCCCGCGCGGTCAGCATGATCACCGGGACGGGCCGATGGGCCGTGAGCCGGCGGAAGACCTCGATGCCGTCGATGCCGGGCAGCATCAGGTCGAGGACGACGAGGTCGGGCGGGCAGGCCTCGGCCGTGCGCAGGGCGGCCGGGCCGTCCGCGGCGCGGTCGACGTCGAAGCCGGCGTGGCGCAGGTAGCGGTCGACGACCTCGGCGACGAGGGAATCGTCATCGACGACGAGGACGCGGGCCATGCGGCCACCATAGGCAGGTCCGCCCTGACCCGCGTCGCTCGGCCCGAACGTTCCCCGCTTCGTAATGTCACCCGGACCGCTGGGGGTCGGGACACCCCGGCACAGTGCCGGACCGGCCGCCGTCGGCACCGCGCCGATTGCCGTCACCTCACCGAAGCGCCAGGTCGGCAGGCCGCGGCCCGCCGAGTCCATTCCTCGTTCCGTAAGGATCGATCATGGTCGGCTGACGTTACAGTCCCGATCATGTTCACGGAAAGTGACGGCAGCCGGACGTCGGTCGACGTCGTCCTACCCTGCCTGAACGAGGCCGGGGCGCTGCCCTGGGTGCTCGACCGGATCCCGGCCGGCTACCGGGCGATCGTCGCCGACAACGGGTCGCGCGACGGATCCCCCGAGGTGGCCCGCGGCCGGGGGGCCACCGTCGTCGACGTGCCCGAGCGTGGCTACGGGGCGGCCGTGCACGCCGGGCTGCTCGCCGCGGACGCCGACGTCGTCTGCGTGTGCGACGCCGACGCCTCCCTCGATCCGGCGCGCCTGCCCGACCTCGTCGCCCTGCTCGCCGCCGACCTGGTCGACCCGACGGCCGGCCGGGCCGACCTGGTTCTCGGCCGGCGCCGCCCGACCTCGCTGCGGGCCTGGCCACCGCCCGCCCGGCTCGGCAACGCCGCCGTCGTTCACCGCCTGCGCCGCCGCGGCGTCCCGGTGCGCGACCTGGGGCCGATGCGGGTCGCCCGGCGAGGCGACCTGCTCGGCCTGTCGATCGCGGACCGCCGCTTCGGCTACCCACTGGAGCTGCTGCTACGCGCCGCCCAGGCGGGCTGGCGCATCGTCGAGACGGACGTCGCCTACACCCCCCGGATCGGTCGATCCAAGGTCACCGGCACGCCGCTCGGCGCCGCCCGGGCCGCCCGGGACATGTCCGCGCTGCTGGGGAGCATCCGGTGAGGCTGCTCGTGATGGCGAAGGAGCCGGTGCCCGGCCGGGTGAAGACCCGGCTCACCCCGCCGCTGCGCCCGGAACAGGCCGCTGCCGTCGCGGCGGCGGCGCTCGCCGACACGCTCGCCGCCGTCGCGGCGGTGGCCGCCCGGCCCGAGTTCGCCGACCTGCGTCCCGTGCTCGTCCTCGACGGGACGCCGGGGCCCTGGCTGCCGGCCGTCGGCGGCTGGCCCACCCTGGCGGTGGCGCCGCAGGCACCCGGCCCCTTCGACGCACGCCTCGCCGCGGCCTTCGACGTCGCCCACGACGCCGGCGACTCCCCGGGCGGTGCGGAGCCCGCGCCGGCGCTGCTCATCGGCATGGACACCCCGCAGCTCAGCGCCGACCTGCTCGCCGCCGCCTGCAACGCGTTGCGCTGCACGGACGCGGTGTTCGGGCCCGCGGCGGATGGTGGCTGGTGGGCGTTGGGGATAGCCCGACCGGACGGCGCACTGCTGCGCGGCGTCCCCACCTCACGCCCGGACACCGGCGCCCGCCAGTGGGCCCGGCTCGCCGACGCAGGCCTCGCGGTGACGGGCCTGCCGACGCTGCGCGACGTCGACACCATCGCCGACGCCGAGGCGGTCGCCCGGCTCGTCCCCGGCAGCCGGTTCGCCGCCGCGTTGCGTTCTGCCGGGGACCGCCAGCACGTTCCCGGGGCCTGCCCGACCACGGCATGGTGACCGCGGCATGCTGACCTCCTCGGCGGGCGGTGGGTGGGAGCCCACGGACATCTACGAGGCGGGACTGCGCTCCGCCACCGGCGGACTGTGGGCACACCATCCGGATGGGCGACGTATCCCACTGCCCGTGGATCGCTGGCGGGGCATGCCCGCGCCGGCGGGCGGACTCGGCGGTGGGACCGGAAGTGGGATGTCGTCGGATCGAGCTCGCACCGTGCTGAGCGCCGGGGATCTGTCCCTGCTGGGGCACTGCGCCGGCCCGACGCTCGACGTGGGCTGCGGCCCGGGGCGGCTGGTGGCGGCACTCGCCGCCCGTGGGATCCCGGCGCTCGGCATCGATGTCGCGCCACTGGCCGTGCGGCTGACCCGGCAGGCCGGCGCGGTCGCGCTGCTCCGTGACGTGTTCGGCCGGGTGCCGGCTGAGGGTCGCTGGGCGGCGCTGCTGCTGGCCGACGGCAACATCGGCATCGGCGGCGATCCGGTCCGGCTGCTGCGCCGAGCTCGGCAGCTGCTCGCCCCGACCGGGCATGCGCTCATCGAGGTCGATCCGCCCGGCGCGCCCGCCGGACCGGTCCGGCTCCGGCTGGAGGACGGCGCCGGCCGCGTCTCGAAGCCGTTCGCCTGGTGCCTGGTCGGGGTCGACCAGCTCGCCGCCATGGCTCCGGTCGCCGGGCTGCTCGTGGCCCGGTCCTGGCAGAGCACGGGGCGCCACTTCGTCGCCCTTCGTCACGACCAGCCATCTGAGACTTCCGGAGGGGGCTGACGCCGTCAGGTGTCAGGGGAATCCGGTACGGACCCGTACTGGTTGGATCGGCAGCGCTGGTCTGGCCAGAGGCATGTTCCATCGGGTGACGGTCGGCGTGGGTGGCGCCTACGACCTTGGCTACCACGTCGTGTGGTGCTCGAAGTACCGCCCGTCCCGTCCGGACCGGACCGGGACCGCCCTGACGCGCTCATCCGGGACCGGTGCGACGAGCCCGGACGGCCCGGCCGATCATGAGGAGCGCGGCGCCGGCCCAGACCGCGCCGAGGACGATGGCCAGGTTGCGGCCGTAGGGCAGCGGGTTCACCGACGGGTTGTCCACGGACCCGCCGTACCCGCGCCAAAGCGGCAGGGACATCAGCGCCACCGCTCCGCTGACGATCAGCGCCCCCTGGACGACGGCTCGGTACGGCGCCCGGACAAGGCGGCTCAGCGTGAAACCCGCGAGCATCGTCGCGGGCACGAGCAGCACGTCGTGGACGACGATCCCGCCGATCAGCCAGGCGGCGGCGTTCGACGGGCGCGTCGCCCGGGGCATCGTCAGCAGGCCGTCGACGCCATAGCCCAGTGCCGCGAGGCCCGCCGCCACCAGCACGACCCGCAGGGCGAACCCGCCGACGCTCAGCCCGGCCCCGGCCGGGGCCGGGGCGTCGGCGTCGGCCCTGGCCCCGGTGTCGCCGTCGCCGTCGCCGCTCACAGCAGCACCACCCGGTGCACCCACTTCGTCTGCAGGACGCCGGGCCGGTCGGGTGCGATGAGCCGGGCCGGGTAGCCGTGGTCCAGCTCGAGGTCGGCGCCGTTGAGGCCGGTGGCCAGCAGGGTCAACGGATCCCGGGCGTGCGCGGGGCGCACCTCGCTGGCTCGGTAGCCGCCGTGGGCCTCCAGCGATTCGACCCGGATGGTCGCGTCGACGGGGATGAGCGCGGCGTCGAGCAGGTCGCGTAGCCGCGGACCGTGCCAGGTCGCGTCCGCCGACCAGCCTTCGACGCAGGTGATCGGCAGCCGCACGGTGTGGCTGGGAAGTGCGTGCAGCTGCGCGAGGTCGTAGCCGACCCGGCGGGTGCCGACCACCTCCAGGCGGTACCCGGGATCGCGGGCCGCGACGGCTACCCGGGCGGCTCGTGCGGTCCGGTTCACCGGTAGCCCCTGCGGACCGAGGTCGGGCCGGCGGGGGGCGAGCAGGTCGAGCGGCGCCAGCGCGGGAACCGCCTGGCCGGCCGTCGTCGCAACGATGACGGCCGCCGCGGTGCCGGTCGCCACCGCCAGCCCACGGCGGGTGAGGCCGCCGGTCGGCGGCGCACCGTCTCGTCCGTTCCCGAGGTTCCCCTGGTCCTCGAGGTCCTGCTCAGCCCCGCCGGCCCCCTCGCGCCGACGGTCCCCCTCGCGCCGGAGGTTCCCCTCGCGCCCGCCGGCCGTCCTTTCCGGTGCCGCCGACACGGCTGTCCCGGGGATGCGTGCGTGGCGTTTCCGGCCCACGTTCGCGCGTACGGTCGTCAGTTTTGCCGCTATATGTACGACCAGCGCGCCGATGGTGATCTAGGCGACCCAGTAATGGGTCACAGTGAAGAAGAAGTGGAACCGATACCACTGCGCGATGTTGGCGATTCCGGTCGCGAGCTGGAAGATCGATCCGGCGATCAGTGGCACGAGCGTGAGCCGTTCCAGGGCGTGCGTGACTGACCGTACCGGCGGCCGTTCCCACAGCCGTGGATACACCGTCCACAGCTTCACCAGCAGCAGCGGGACGCTGGCGAGACCGGTCGTGACGTGCAGGCCCTGCGTCACCCGGTACAGCCAGACCGGCCGGGACGGCCAGGACAGCCAGTTCGGTGGATGCTGCATAAAGTGCGACACGAGTCCGGTCAGGAAACACGTTCCGAAGGTGATTCCGAGCGCAATTCCCAACAGTGATGCCACCCGCTGATCGTGCAACGTGCTCGGGAACGCCCCGGCCCACGGCGGGCCGCGGCGCACCGCCGCCGGCGGATCCGGCAGCCGCCCGGAAAGCATGCGGGCCATGCGGAGCGCACCGGCCGGCCGGCCGGTGCGGAGCACCCGAGGAAACTGTCGCACGAGACGCACCGTAGGTCGTCACGACCGAGAGGGCGCCGGATCCAGGTATTACGGAACGAGGAAACCAAGGGGTGGCACCCGGGCGTCACGCCGCTCGCCTGCGAGGCTCGGGGCATGCCGCCCGCCGCCGTGCCGCGAAGCCGTCCGGACCGTGCTGTCGTCGGCGCGGGCATCGGGCTGGCGGGGGTGCTCGCCACACAGGTCGCCGTCCGTGCGGTGCCCGGCTACCTGCCCGGCCGGGCAGGTGTGCTGCCCGGGGTGCTGCTGTGGTGGGTTCTCGGGGCCGCGACGGCGGCGCTTCTGGTGCGCTCGGCGAACCGGCGGGCGGCCGCCGGCCTGCTGCTGGCCGGGATCCTCGCCGTGCACACGGTCGCGGCGACCGGTCCGCCCCAGCTCTCCGACGACCTGTATCGCTACGCCTGGGACGGCCGGGTGCAGGCCGCTGGTGTCGACCCCTACCGCTACGGCCCGCTGGACCCGCACGTGGCGGGGCTGCGCGACCAGTGGCTGTTCCCCGATGCTGCCGGCTGCGCGGCGATCGAGCGCGGCCCGCACTGCATCCGCCTCAACTACCCGCGCGCGCACACCATCTACCCGCCGGTGGCGCAGGCGTACTTCACGGCCGTGCACTACCTGCCCGGCCCGCCGCGTGAGCACAAGCTCCAGCTCTACGGTTCGCTGCTGTCGCTGGCGTTGACCGGCCTGCTGATGCGGATGCTCATCGCCCGCGGTCGCGACCCCCGGTACGCGGCGTTCTACGCGCTGTCGCCGCTGGCCGGTCTGGAGATCGGTTCGGACGCCCACGTCGACGTCCTCGGTGCCCTGCTCGCGCTGGCCGGCCTCGCCGTCCTCACCCGCCGTCGCCTCCACCCGCCGCCGGTGCCGCCGGGGTGGCCCGAGTCGCCATCCTCGCCGGGGGCGCAGTCGCCGACTTCGTCGGAGTCCGTGTCGCCGTCACGACGGCGTGCGGCGGCGGCCGGGGCGCTGTTCGGTGCCGCGGTTGCGGTGAAGCTGTATCCGGCGTTGCTGCTGCCGGCCGCGGCCCGGCGCCGCCCGGTCACGCTGGTCGGTGCCGCGCTGGGGGTCGTCGGGCTGGCGTACCTGCCGCACCTGCTCGCCGTCGGCACCGGCGTGCTCGGCTTCCTCCCGCAGTATCTTGACGCCGAGGGCTACGGCCAGGGTGCGCGCTTCCTGCTGCTCGTCGGCGTGCTGCACCTCGGCGGGTCGGTGGCGAAGGCGGTCGCGGTGGCCGTACTCGCGGCGGTGACGGTGGCCGTGTGGCGTACCGATCCCGACCGGGTGCCGCCCGAACGGGCCGCGCTGTGGATGGTGGGCGCGGCGTTCCTCGTCGCCACGCCGGTGCAGCCCTGGTACGGCGTGCTCCTCGCGGCGCTCGCCGTCGTCGCCGGGCGGCTGGAGTGGCTGGCCGTGGCCGCAGCCGCCTACCCCGTCTACGTCTCGCTGTTCACCGACCTGCCCGGCGACGCCTGGACCCTGCGGGTGGCCTCCTACGCGGTCGCCGCCGCCGTCGTCCTTGCCGTGACCGGCCTGCGCCGTCGGTACGCCGTCCCCGACTCGTTCGCGAACCGCGACGGTGACCGAGGGCGCCCCGCGCTGCCGCTGGATTCTGGAGTGCCAGTTCCAGAGAGGTAGGGTTCGTCGATGGCCTCACCCGTCCCGGACGCCGCCGGCGCGGGCGGTGAGGATGGTCGGCGGCTGACCCGGAAGGGCCAGGCCACCCGGGCGCGGATCGTCGCGGCGGCCGCCGGGCTGATGTACGCCCGCGGCGTCGCCGGCACCAGCACCGAGGATGTCCGCGTCGCCGCCTCGGTGAGCAGCTCGCAGCTCTACCACTACTTCGCGGACAAGAACGCGCTGGTCCGCGCCGTTGTCGCCTACCAGACCGAGGCCGTGCTGAGCTTCCAGCAGCCGCAGTTCAGCCGCCTGGACAGCCTGGCGGGGCTGGCGGCCTGGGCGGACACGCTTGTCGATCTCCACCTGCGCCTGCGCGGCGGCTGCCCGTTGGGGTCGCTCGCCAGCGAGCTCGCCGACGCCGATCCGGTCGCGCGCGAGGCCCTGGTGGCGGCGTTCGCCCGCTGGGAGGCGGCCATCCGCGACGGGCTCGCGGCCATGCGCGCCCGCGGGGAGCTGCGCGGCGAGGCGGACCCGGACCGACTCGCCGTCACCCTGCTCGCCGCTGTACAGGGCGGACTGTTGCTCGCCCAGACCCGCCGCGAGGTGGCGCCGCTGCGGATCGCCCTCGACACCGTCCTCGACCACATCCGCTCGCTCGTTTCCGACGCGGTCCGTCCGTATCCGGTCGGGTCGGCCTCGGCGGTGGTGACCTCCGGCGTCCCAGTACGGGTCGAACGGCACTGACCTGGGCGTTGTTCATGCCGGACGCTGGAAGCAGCCAACAGCTGAACACGACTGCGCATTGGCGCGCAGGGCGGAGGAGGAGCAATGGCCGGTGTGCGGTTTCCCCGTCACAAGCCCGTCACGGTGTCCCGCGAGATGACCATCGTCGAGGCGGCCCGGCGGATGGACGTGCAGGGGGTGGGATCACTACTGGTCATGGACGGCGAGGACCTGGTCGGGATCGTCACCGACCGGGATCTGGCGCTGCGGTCGCTGCGGCGGCGCATCCCCTTCGACGGCCGGATCGAGGCCGTGATGACCCGCGGCGTCGTCACCCTGGATGTGGATGCCGACCCCGCCGACGTGGTCCGGATGTTCCGCGAGCACACCGTCCGGCGGCTTCCGGTCACCGACAACGGCCGGGTGGTCGGCCTGATCGCGCTCGATGACGTCGTCGCGGCCCCGGCGTCGGCCGCGGTGCTGGCCGGCCGGGTCGCCGGGGCCGGCGCGCCCGCCGGATCAGCCCCCGCCGATCTGCGGCCCCGGGCCGAACTCGCGGACCTGCCGGGGCTGGCGGATCTCGCCGCCGCGGTGGCCGCCGAGATCCCGCGTTCCTCCCACGAGGGCGGGCTGCCTGGCCCGAAGACCGTCACCTGGCTGCCCGAGCCCCGCCTCGGCCGCTGGCGCGCGTCCGTCGGCGACCGGCTGGTCGTGTCGCCGCCGAACCCCGGGCCACCGTGCGGCGGCGAGATCCTGGAGGTCCATTCGCCCGCCGGCGACCCGCCCTACCTCGTCCGGTGGGGCGATGGAGGTCATGCCACCTTCGTCTACCCGGGTCCGGACGCCGAGGTCCAGCACCTGCGGGGCGGCGCCGGCCCGGTGGCCCCCGTCTGACCGCCGCGTTCGTCGGCGGGCATACGGGGTGAGCGCACCTGTGGGTGTGGTGACGGGAGGTTGATCCGAGGCTGGAGCTGTCCGTTCTGCGTAGTGGTCGGTGCCCGACGTGGTGATGAACGTCTCGATGGTGGACAATCCACTCACGTTGGGTCGCCGGCTGGACCGCGCAGGGGATGGGTGGATCATGGATGAAGTGCCCGGGTGGGCCGCGGGCGTCGATATCGACCGGCCGAGCGCCGCGCGGATGTACGACTACGCACTCGGTGGGTCGCACAACTTCGCCGCCGACCGGGAGGCGACCCAGGCGGTGATCGCGGCCTTCCCGGACGGGCCGCTGGTGGCGCGGTCGAACCGGCTGTTCCTGCACCGGGCGGTCCGCTTCCTCGCCGCCGAGGCGGGGATCACCCAGTTCCTCGACCTCGGCTCGGGTGTGCCGACCGTCGGCAACGTGCACGAGATCGCCCAGGGGATCAACCCGCGGGTGCGGGTCGTCTACGTGGACATCGACCCGGTGGCCGTCGCCCACTCCAGGATACTGCTCGCCGACAATCCGCAGGCGGCAGTGCTGCAGGCGGACGTCCGGGAGCCGGCCTGCATCCTCAGGTCGAACGAGGTCGCCGAGCTGCTCGACCTCTCCCAGCCCATCGCGGTGCTGATGGTCACCGTGCTGCACTTCGTCGCCGACGGCGACGATCCGGCCGGGATCATCAAGGCCTTCCGGGCGGCCACGGTGCCCGGCAGCTACCTGGCGATCTCCCACGTCACCGCCGACGAGCGGGCCGAGCAGGTGCACGGCGCGGGCAAGGTATACGAGTCGACGTCGACCGGGGTCACCCCGCGAACCCGGACCGTGATCGCCGACCTGCTCGCCGGCTACGATCTGGTCGAACCGGGGCTGGTCTACCTGCCCTCCTGGCGGCCGGACGAGGAACACGGCGGCCTCGACCCACTGGCCGCCGACCCAAGCCGGGCGGTGGCACTGGCCGGGGTGGGCCGCCGGTAGGTCCCCGCCGGAGTCCATCGGTGTCGGTACCGGGACCGCCGGGCGCTGCGCGCGGCCGCGGTGGGGTTCCGTGAGGAGTGGCGTGGAGAAGTTCCTGTCCCCGGCTGCCCGCAGGCGCGGGGTGGCGTGCTTCGCGCAGGTCTGGGCCGGTGCCATCGTCGGCGCGAGCTACCCGGCGACCGACCTGGTCGACGTCGAGGAGCGGTTGCTCGGCCTGACCGAACGGCTCGTCGACGCCCTGTTCTCAGAGCCGTTCGCGGAGGAGTCGGCGGCCGCGGTCGGGGCCGCCGTCGCCGAGCACACCTTCGCCGCCGCGGACGCACTGGCCGCCACGATCCGCGTCTGCGGGGCGCGGCTGCTCGCCGAGCTGCGTCTCGACGCAGACGACGAGCTCACCGGCCGCGTCGCCGCCCTACAGGGAGCCCTGGCCCAGGGCTACACCCGTGCCCTGCGGGAGCGGATCCTCGCCGGCCAGGACTCGATCCACCGCGCCGCCCACCAGGCCACCGACGCCCGGTTCCAGATGATCTTCGGTGGGGCCGCGATCGGGATCGTGTTCGCCGACGCCTCCGGGCGGATTTTCGACGCCAACGACGCCTTCCTGCGGATGCTCGGTCTCGCCCCACACCGGGTGCACGGCCGGGCGCTGCACGAGTTCGCCCATCCCGAGGACGCCGCCGGCCTGCGCGACGCCCACAACGCCCAGCGCGTCGCCGGACCGGTGCACCTGCGCACGGAGCTGCGCCTCGCCGGGCGCGGCGGCGTCACGGTGCGGGCCGAGCTGACCACGTCCTGCCTGCGCCGGGCCGACGGGCACGGCGAGGTCCAGCTTTCGATGATCCTGGACGTCACCGAGCGTCACCGGCTGCAGGGCCAGCTCCACCGCCAGGCCCGGCAGGACCCGCTGACCGGGCTGCCCAACCGGACGGTGCTCGTCGAACGGGTCACCGAGCTGATGGCAGCGGAGCCGGACCGGCGCCTCGGGTTGTGCTTCATCGACCTCGACGGGTTCAAGGCGGTCAACGACAGCCTCGGGCACGACGTCGGCGACCGGGTGCTCATCGCGGTCGCCGGGCGGCTCACCGGTGCGCTGGACGCGGGGCAGTTACTGGTCCGGATGGGCGGGGACGAGTTCGTCATCCTGCTCGCCGACACGACCGGCATCGACGACGTCACCGCCACCGCCCGCGCCGTGCTCGCGGCGCTGGCCGAACCCGTCCGGGTCGGTGGCCAGGCGCTGTCGATCGGCGCCAGCATGGGCCTCGTCGAGCGCCCCGTGGCCGACGGCGACCTCGCGGACCTGCTGCGCGCCGCGGACATCACCCTCTACCAGGCGAAGGACGCCGGCCGGGGGCGGTGGGCCGTCTTCGACGCGGAGCGCAACGCCCGCCAGGTGACCCGGCACACCCTGTCGACGATGCTGCCCGGCGCCGTCGAGCAGGACCAGTTCACCGTCGTCTACCAGCCGATCGTCACCCTCGGGGGGCGGTCCGGCGCCGGCTGGTCGGGCGGGGCGATGGCCGGGGTGGAGGCGCTGGTCCGCTGGCGGCATCCCCGGTTCGGGGTGCTCACGCCGGAGGCGTTCATCGGCCTGGCGGAGGAGACCGGCCAGATCGTTCCGCTGGGCCGCCGGGTGCTCGAGCTGGCCTGCCGGCAGGCGGCCGAGTGGCGCGAGCTGTGCCCGGACGGCGCGGGCGCACCCTACGTGAGTGTGAACCTCACCGCCCGCCAGACCCGCGAGGCCGACCTGGTCGACCAGGTCGCGCGGATCCTCGACGAGACGGGGCTGCCGGCGCGGATGCTCCAGCTCGAACTCACCGAGAGCGAGATGATGAGCACGGCCGACGAGCCGATGCGGGCCCTGGACGGCCTGGCCGCGATGGGGGTGCGGATCGCCATCGACGACTTCGGCACCGGTTACTCCAACCTCGCCTACCTGCGCCGGCTGCCGGTGCACACCCTGAAGCTCGCCGGACCGTTCGTCGATGACTTCGGTTCGGCCCGCTGGTACGACCCCGATGGCGAGAAGATCGTCCGGATGCTCGTCGAGCTCGCCCACTCGCTACGCCTGACGGTGACGGCCGAGGGCGTCGAGACCGCCGACCAGGCCGAGCGGCTGTGCCAGGTCGACTGCGACAGCGCCCAGGGCTACCTGTTCGCGCGGCCGCTGCCGCCCGGTGAGATCACCCGCCGGCTGCGCGCCGCCCCCGGCGTTGTTCCGCCCGGCGTCGAGTTGCCGGAGGGCGGGTACTCGGTGCCGCCACCACCCGTTCTGTCGCGCAAGTAGCTCGCCGGTAGGCGGTCTTGACTTGGCCTGAACCGCTCCAGCATCGTTTGCAACATTAAACGGCGTATTGCGGGCTCGGCGCCGACCAGACGGCCCGTCGGGGAGGGTCACATGCCACAGGACGCGGCGATGCTCGGCGAGCTGTCCCGGCATCCGGCGGACCGGCTGGCCGTGGTGATGGCCGACGGCAGCGCGCAGCGCACCTTCGGCGAGCTGGAACGGCACAGCCGCAAGGTTGCCCACCTGCTCGCCGGCTACGGTCTGCGCCACGGCGACCACGTGGCGATCCTGCTGCCGAACCGGCCCGAGTACTTCGAAGCCGCCTGGGGCGCGCAGCGCAGCGGCCTGTACTGGACGCCGGTCAACTGGCATCTCACCGCCGAGGAGACCGCCCACATCGTCGACGACTGCGGGGCGCGGGTGCTGTTCACCTCCGCCGAGCTGGCTCCGATCGTCAGGCGGGTCCGGGAGTCAGCCGCCGCGTTGGAACACATCGTCATGATCGATGCGGGGCCGGCGGACATCGCCGAGGGCATCGTCGACTACCGCGCCGCCCTCGCCGGCCAGCCGGACAGCGAACCCGCCGACCAGGCCGAGGGCATCTACATGTTCTACTCGTCGGGCACCACGGGCCGCCCCAAGGGCATCGAGCCGGCGCTGCCGCTCAACCCTTACGGCACCGGGCTGGCCATCGACCAGGCGATGGTCGGGTCGTTCGGCTTCGGCCCCGACAGCGTCTACCTGTGCCCAGCGCCGCTCTACCATGCGGCGCCCACAGGTTGGAGCACCGCGACCCAGCGCCTCGGCGGCACGGTCATCCTCATGGAGCGCTTCGACCCGATCGAGGCGCTGCGGGCGATCGAGCGCTACCGGGTCACCCACGTCCAGGTCGTGCCGACGATGTTCGTTCGTTTACTGAAGCTGCCCGCCGCGCAGCGCACCGCGTTCGACCTGTCCAGCCTGCACCTGGTCGTGCACGCCGCGGCGCCCTGCCCGCCCGAGGTCAAGCAGCAGGTGATCGACTGGCTCGGGCCGATCGTGTTCGAGTACTACGCCGGCAGTGAGGGCGGCGGCATGTGCGCGCTGACCTCCCAGGAGTGGCTTACCCACCGCGGCTCGGTGGGGCGGGCCGTCATCGGCGTCGTGCACATCGTCGGCGAGGACGGCGTGGAGTTGCCCGTCGGCGAGATCGGGCGGATCTTCTTCGAGAGCCCGACCCGGATGGAGTACCACAACGACCCGGAGAGGACCGCCGCCGCCTACGACGACCGCGGCTGGCTCACCCTCGGCGACCTCGGTCACCTCGACGCCGACGGCTACCTTTACCTCGCCGACCGCCGCACCGACCTGGTCATCTCCGGTGGGGTCAACATCTACCCCCAGGAGATCGAGAACGCGCTGATCCTGCACCCCGCCGTCGCCGACGTCGCGGTGATCGGCGTGCCGGACGCCGAGATGGGGCAGCGGCTGCTCGCCGTGGTCCAACTGGCCGCCGTGGCAGTCGCCGGGCCGGAGCTCGCCGCCGAACTGCAGGCGTTCGGCCGCGAGCGGCTCGCCGGCTTCAAGGTTCCGCGCACGGTCGAATTCGTCGAGGAGCTGCCGCGGCTGCCCACCGGCAAGCTGCAGCGCGTCCGGCTGCGCGAGCGTTACGCCGGCTGACGCCTGCTCAGTCGCGGTCGGCGCCCAGGCGCGCCCGGTTGCCGGCCATCACCTCGACCCGGCGCTGCTCGATCTCGGCGAACGCCGGCGGGGTCTCGGCCGTGCCGCGCGTCTCCGCGGCGCTCGCCGGGGCGGTGTAGGTGGCGATGCCCTCGGCGTAGACCTTCTTCAACCCGCGCGTCATCCGCGGATCGACCTCGCCCACGTTCGCCGCCACCGCCAGCGCCCGCTCACGCAGCTCCCCGTGCGGCACGACCTCGGTGACCAGCCCCATCCGCAGCGCCTCGGCGGCGTCGACGATGGCGCCGCTCAGCGACATCCGCCGGGCGTTGCCGATACCGACGAACAGCGGCAGGTGCGCGGTCATCCCGCCACCGGGCAGCACCCCGACGCGGACGTGGGTGTCGGCGAACACGGCGCGCTCGGAGGCGATGAGAAAGTCGCAGCCCAGGGCGAGCTCCAGGCCGCCGGTGAACGCCGCCCCGTTGACGGCACCGATGATCGGGGTCCGCATCCGCGCGACCTGGCCGACGCAGTTGGTGTCGGCGAACTGGTCGAAGTACTTCTTGCCGTCCCGCGCGGCCTCCTTGAGGTCGACGCCGGCGCAGAACGCCGGGTCCGCGCCGGTGAGGACGACCACGTGCACATCCGGGTTCTCATCCGCGGCGACTAACGCCGAATACAGTTCGGTGATGAGCCCGCCGCCGAGGGCGTTGCGGGCCTGCGGCCGGTTCATGGTGATCAGGCGCGTGGTGCCGAGCGTCTCGGCGATCAGTACATCACTCATCAACGGAGTATTTCCCAGCGCCGTCGGCGGCGCGACCCTTCCCATCCGCGCCGGTGGCTGCGAAAAGAGACGGCCGCGGCGGGACGTCGGGGAGTAGCGTCATCAGCATGGACCGTGGCGGTCGCCTGGTCGGCATCTACCTGACAGCCGGCCGCGGCGCACCGATGCGGGCCCGCTCCCGGGTGCGCGTGATCGAGGGGCGCGGCCTGGACGGTGACCGGTACGCGGCGGGCACCGGGACCTACTCCGCGCGCGCAGGCTCCGGGCGGGCGGTGACGCTGATCGCCCGGGAGGCGGTTCGTGCCGTCGCCGACGAGGGCCGGGTCCAGCTCGCCGAGCACGAGACCCGGCGGAACCTGGTGACCGAGGGGATCGACCTGCCGGACCTGATCGGCCGGACGTTCCGCATCGGAGACGTGGTGCTGTTCGGCGCGCGGCCGTGCCCGCCCTGCGGGTACCTCGAGCGCCTGCTCGACCGTCCGGGCGTCTGGCGGGCGCTCGCCGAGCGAGGCGGCCTGCGGGCGGACGTCGTGCTCGGCGGCACGCTCGAGCTCGGCGCCGCCGTCGCCGCGTTGCCCACGCCCTGAGCCGTCCGGACCCGTCGGCGGCGCCGGGGAGTTCGTGTCGGGCAGTCGGGGAAGCGACAAGATCGAAACCCACAGCGTCGTGTCCGTTGCGGAGCGAGACCGTAGGCTGAGGAGGTGTCGTCTTCGCGTGGTTCCGGCGCTTTGAGATCGCGGACTGTTCGGTCGTCTCACCGTCCGCGATCCGTGCGGCCTGTGCGGCCTGTGCGGCCGGCCGGGCGGGTTCGCGCGGGTGGGCTCATGCTCGGGCTTGCCGTCGGCTTCGGGGTGGTTGCGGCAGGCTGTTCCTCCGACGGGTCCGGCGCCTCCGCGGACGTGCGGATCACCGGCTGCGTGCGTGACCCCGACAACCATCGGGCAGTGGTCACGGGCGAGGTGAACAACGGGTCGTCCAAGCGGTCGAACTACGTGATCCAGGTCGACGTGAAGGCCAACGACAGCAAGATCGAAAGTGGGCTGGCCTCCCTGTTCAAGGTGGACTCGGGCGGCAGTAAGACGTTCACCATCCACCCGGTGGGCGCGGACGTCCCCAGCGACACCACGCTGACCTGCGTCGTCGCCCATGTCGGGCGGATCGCCGCCGAATAGTGCCGCACAGGCCCGCGGCGGCGCAGCCCGTCGGTGCCCGGCGGCCGGCAATCGCTTGTCTGCGCCCGACGTGACGGCATACACAGGGAACGGCGCTTCGACAGCGTCAGCAGCGAGCAGTCCCTGGCCCGGGTGATTCATGGAGGATGCCGATGTCCGACTCCGAGCGTGTGTCCGTCGTACGGCGGGTGCCGGCCGCCGCGAGCGAGATCTTCGCGCTCATCACGGACCCGCACGGCCATGTGCGCATCGACGGCTCCGGGATGCTCGTCGCCCCGGTCGACGCGAAGCGCCTCGAGCAGGTCGGTGACACCTTCGAGATGGACATGGATCGCGAGCCGCTCGGCGACGTTCCCCTCGGCCGCTACAAGGTGATCAACACGGTCACCAGGTTCAGCCGGGACGCGCAGCTCGAATGGGGCGTCGCGGGGGTCGGCATGCCGAACGTCGGCCACGTCTACGGCTACCTGCTCGACCCCGTCGACGCGACCACCACCGACGTGACGTCCTACTGCGACTGGAGCGGGTCGCCCGAGCGGTGGAAGGCCCGGATCACCTGGCCGGTGGTCCCGGTGGCGTCCCTGGAGAAGTCGCTGGAAAACCTGGCCCGGGTCGTCGTGACGCCGGCCGGCTGACCATCCGGTCCCGCGCCGTCGGAGCCGAATGGTCATGGCCGGCCGGCCGCGGTGGGCGGCCCTGGTGCGGGC
>NZ_JAMPTM010000067.1 GCF_025403375.1 Frankia gtarii | reverse complement strand
CCTGTGCCCGGTCCCGCCGCCCGCGACCGCCGAGCCGAGCCGACGCCGCCCGTGGGCCCCGCGGACGGCCGCCGCTCGCCGCCGTCTGCCTATCCGCCCGCGGCACCGTCGCCGTCCGGGTCCGCGTCACCTCACCGGGCCGCCCGCCCGTACCCTCCGGCCCAGCAGTACCCGCCGGCCCAGCCGTACCCGCCGGCCCAGCCGTACCCGCCGGCCCAGCCGTACCAGCCGGCGCGGCCCGAGGGTCGGCGGGCGGCCGACCGTGCTGACGCGGCGCGCCCGCAACCGGCACCGCGGCAGGTCGCCGAGCGTCCCGAGCGCCGCGGCCAGGCAGCTGAGCCCCACGATCCCCCGGCACCGCGGCGCCCGCGCCGCCGGTTCCGGCTGCGAATCCCCTTCAAACGGACGATCCTGTTCGTTCTGGTCGTCCTGGTTCTGCTCTCCGCAGCGGACCAGATCGCGTCCATGGTCGACGAGCAGCGCAGCCGGCTTTGGGACAAGGTGGCCACTTCGGTCAGGAATGGCGTGGGCGACCAGGTGGACAGCCTGTGGAATCAGGCGAAGGACACCTTCGAGGGTTCTTCGGGTGGTGCGGGGTGACTGTGCAGGCCGTGAAGCGGGAACCCGGCACGGCTCCGGCCGGTGCGACCGGGACTGCCGCCTCGCAAGGGATGGCGGTGTGACCGGTGAGCGTCAAAGATCATCGGAGCGCAACGGGTAAACCTGCCGCCGGATAGGTACACCCACCCTATGGCGAGCATCTCAAGCAAGATCAATGAATTCCTGCACAGCCCGAAGACCCGAGAGATGGTCGACAAGGCCAAGGCCGCGGCCAACAAGCCCGAGAACCGAGCCAAGATCAAGCAGGTGCAGCAGAAGTTCACCAGCCGCACGCGGAGCCCCGGTCATCACAATGCCCCGGATAGCCCCCCGCCCGCCGGCGGCCCGCCCGTCGGCGCGACCCCGGGCCATCCGGGCGGCTACGACGCGGAGCGCGGCTCCGGGGAGCGCCCGTCCGCCGGCTCCGGGGCAGACTCCGGGGCCGACTCCGGCTCCGGCGAGCGTCCGACCGGGTCCGGCGGTTACGGCGAGCGGCCGTCCAGTGGGTACGACGCGGAGGTCCCGGGTTCCGGTCCGGCCGACGCCGGTGGTCGTTCTGGCTACTGATCGTCCGGCCGTTCGACCTCGGACGTCCCGGTATCGGCCTCGGGCGACGCGGCCCGGCACCGGGACCCAGGTCGTACCATCGCGCCATGAGCCTTGTGGATGCCGACGGCGAAACTGCGGTGGGTCGGGGCGACGGCGGTGACGGCGGCGACGGCGAGATCCGGACGGTCCTGGACCGGGCCGCCGAGGGCGGCCGCATCTCGCCCGAGGAGGCACTGCTCCTCTACACCCGGGCCCCCCTGCACGCACTTGGCAAGGCGGCGGACACGGTGCGCCGCCGCCGGTATCCCGACGGCATCGCCACCTACATCATCGACCGTAACATCAACTACACGAACATCTGCGTGACGGCCTGCCGGTTCTGCGCGTTCTACCGGGCGCCGAAGCACGCCGAGGGCTGGGTCCGCGATGTCGACGACATCGTCGCCAGGTGCGGCGAGGCCGTGGAGCTCGGTGCCACCCAGATCATGCTGCAGGGTGGCCACAACCCCGATTTCGGGATCGAGTGGTACGAGCAGGTGTTCGGCGCGATCAAGGCGACCTACCCGCAGCTCGCCCTGCATTCGCTGGGCGCCAGCGAGGTCGTGCACATCGCCCGCACGTCCGGTCTGACCTTCCCCGAAGTCATCACCCGGCTGCGCGATGCGGGCCTGGACAGCTTCGCCGGCGCCGGCGCGGAGATCCTCACCGAACGCCCCCGGCACGCGGTCGCCCCGCTCAAGGAACCCGGCCACGTCTGGCTGTCGGTGATGGAGACCGCGCACACCCTCGGCCTGGAATCCACCGCCACGTTCATGATGGGCACCGGTGAGACGAACGCCGAGCGCATCGAGCACCTGCGGATGATCCGGGATGTGCAGGACCGCACCGGCGGCTTCCGCTCATTCATCCCGTGGACATACCAGCCGGAGAACAACCACCTCGGCGGGCGGACCCAGGCCACGACGCTGGAGTACCTGCGCCTCGTCGCCGTCGCCCGGCTGTTCTTCGACAACATCGCCCACCTGCAGGGCTCGTGGCTGACGACCGGCAAGGAGGTCGGCCAGCTCACCCTGCACATGGGCGCCGACGATCTCGGTTCGGTGATGCTGGAGGAGAACGTCGTCTCCTCCGCCGGCGCCCGCCACCGCACCAACCGCTCCGAGCTCATCTCCCTGATCCGCACCGCCGGCCGTATTCCCGCGCAGCGCGACACCCTCTACCGGCACCTCGTCGTCCATCGTGACCCGGCGCAGGACCCGACCGACGACCGCGTCGCCTCGCACTTCTCCTCCACCGCCCTGCCGCTCGTCTCGGCAACCTGAGCCGGTCGCTTCGAGGTTTCCGGACGGCGCCTTCTGGCGGACGATCAGGAACGTCCGCTTCGAGCCCGGCGATCTCGATCCCGCTACGACCCGGGGCGTCGGCACGCTTCCCGTCGACGCCCCGCTCTCCAAACGGGTCCGGCCTGCGCCGCCACGGACGGGACGCCATAGATTGGCCCGATGAGCGAGTCCGCCGGGTCCCCGGCCACGGTCCCGGCGGCGACCGGGCCGAAGATCGAGCTGCATGTCCACCTGGAGGGGACGGTCCGCCCGGCGACGCTGCTGGAGATGGCGCGGCGTAACGAGGAGGCGTTGCCGTCGCGGACGGTCGAAGGCCTCACAGAGCTGTACCGCTTTCGCGACTTCAACCACTTCATTCAGGTGTGGGTCATGACGACGCACGTGATGCGGACCGAGGTCGACTTCCGCCAGATCGTCGTCGACTACGCTGCCGAGGCGGCCGCGCACGGCGCCGTCTACCTGGAGGGCATCTTCTCGCCCTGGTTCCGTGTCCAGCGCGGCGTCCGCGTCGAGGAGATCTTCAACGGATACGCCGACGGGGCGGCCGAGGCCCGGGAGCGCTACGGCGTCGAGGTGCGCCTGACTCCGGACATCGACCGGGTGCTGCCCGTCGAGGCGGCCACCGAGGTGGCCCGCTGGGCGGCGCGTTTCGCCGAGCGCGGCGTTGTCGGCCTCGGGCTCGGCGGGCCGGAGGTCGGCCATCCGCCGGAGCCGTTCGCGCCCGCGTTCGCCCTGGCCGCGGATGCCGGACTCGCCGCGGTCCCGCACGCGGGGGAGACAGAGGGCTCGGCGTCGATCCGTGGCGCGCTCGACGCGCTCGGCGCCCGGCGGATCCGCCACGGTATCCGTGCGGTCGAGGACCCGGCGCTGCTGCGCCGCCTGGCCGACGAGGGGATCGTGCTCGACGTGTGCCCGGTGTCGAACCTGCGGACCCGCTCGGTGCCCCGACTGCGCGACCATCCGCTGCTCGCGTTGCAGGCCGCCGGGGTGGCCTGTTCACTGGCCACCGACGACCCGGCGATGTTCGGCACCGATCTCGGCATCGAGCACGCCGTCGCCGCCGGGATCGGCGCTCGCGCCCGCGACCTGTACGCGGCCGGCGTCGCCGGGGCGCTGTGCGACGAGGCGACCCGCGACCGGCTGCGTAGCCTCGGCGCGGCCACCGACTGGGACGCCGCCGAGAAGGCGGCCCGTGCCGCCGCCCCGACGGCTCTTGCCCGGTTCGACGGCGAGCCGCTCGACGGCGGCGGGCCCGCCGCCGGGGAACCGGCCGATGGCTGACCGGCCGATGGCTGACCGGCCGATGGCTGACCGGCCGATGGTTGACCGGCCGATGGTTGACCGGCCGATGGTTGACCGGCACGGCGTAGAACGGGGTCGACGACGGGAGGGCACGCGGTGAGCAGGGCGGGGCTGGACAAGCGGCCGCAGGAGGTCGCGGCGATGTTCGACGGTGTGGCCGGGCGTTACGACCTGACGAACGCCGTGCTCTCCGGCGGTCTCGACCGGACGTGGCGGCGCGCCACCGCCGCCGCTCTCGACCTGCGTCCCGGTCTGCGGGTCCTCGATCTCGCCGCTGGCACGGCCACCTCCTCGCGGGCCTTCGCCGAGGCCGGTGCGGACGTCGTCGCCTGCGACTTCTCCCTCGGCATGCTGCGCGCCGGCCAGCGCCGTCTCGCCGAGAAGCCCCTGCCCTCGACCCCGCAGCCGGCAGCCGGCGGGCCGGCGGACGGCGGGCGGGTGGTGCTGACCGCCGGGGACGGGCTGCACCTGCCCTTCCCCGACGCCGTCTTCGACCGCACGACGATCTCGTTCGGGCTCCGTAACGTCGCCGACACCGTGCGCTGCCTCAGTGAGCTACGCCGTGTCACTCGGCCGGGCGGCTCGCTCGTCGTCTGCGAGTTCTCCCAGCCGGTGTGGGGGCCCTGGCGAACCGTCTACCTCGAGTACCTGATGCGGGCGCTGCCGAAGGTGGCGCGCACGGTCAGCAGCAGCCCGGACTCCTACGTCTACCTGGCCGAGTCGATCCGGGCGTGGCCCGACCGGGCCGTGCTCGCCGACCTGCTGCGCGAGGCCGGCTGGTCGCGCGTCACCTGGCGTAACCTCACCGGCGGCATCGTCGCCCTCCACCGCGGCCACGTCCCCGACTGATCGACGCCGGCCCCAGCTCAGCCGGGCAGGTGTGATTCGACCCAGGTCAGGGTGCGTGACCAGGCATCGCGGGCTGATGCCGGGTGGTGGCACGCGGGGCGGGTGTCGTTGTGGAAGCCGTGCCCTGCCTCGGGATAGCGGATGATCTCGGTGGGCACGGGGGCCGCGGCCGTCGCGATCCGCAGCGCCTCGACGTCCTCGACGAGGATGTTCGGGTCCTGGTCGCCGTACAGGCCGAGCCACGGCGCCTGCAGCCGCCCGGCGATCTCCAACGGGCTCGGCTCACCGAAGCTCCGGGTGCGGATCCCGTCGCCGTAGAACGTGACCGCCGCGCCGAACGGGCGGGCCACCGCGGCCTGGAAAGCGATGCTTCCGCCCAGGCAGAAGCCGACGACGGCGCAGCGGTCCAGCGCCGTCCCCTCCTCGGCGAGGACGGCCAGTGCGGCGTCGACGTCGTCCAGCAGGTCCGTGCCGTCAAGGTCCTCGACTACTTTGATCGCCGAGGCGACGTCGTCGTAGGCGAAGACCGGCGAGCCGATGCGGTGGAACAGGTCGGGCGCGATCGCCCGCCAGCCGGCCAGGGCGAAGCGGCTACACAGTCCCTGCACATGTTCGGTGAGGCCGAACGCCTCGTGCAGGATGACGACGCCGCCACGCGCGGGTCCGGCGGGTTCGGCGAGCGTCGCCGGGGCGGGCCCGTCGGCGGTGGGGAGGACGACGGTCTCTTCGGTCATCGGATCTCTCGATTCGGAACAGTGCCGCGGCGGATAGCCGGGGGGCGCGGCGGATAGCCGGGTTCGTGCGGGATCGCAGTGGTTGGGCGCGGGGTCGAGTCGATCGTGGCGCGCCCGTGCCGACACGTCTGGTGCTATTGGTCTGATTTAGGAAACTATGCGGCTTTTCGGGGTTAGATGACACGGCGTAGTCGATGCGGCATGCGCTCAGGTTGGCGGTTGCGCGGGTCTGGTTAGGTCGGGTCCGGTTAGGTCGGGTCGGGTCAGATTGGGTCTGGTCAGATCGGGTCAGAATGTCGTGGATGACAGGTCGGGGTGGTCCCTTCCGGCTGAGGGTCGCCCGCTTGGGCCGGTCGAGACCGCCCGTTCGGGCGGCGCGCTCTGGTCCGGAGGTGTCCCGCGCGGGCCGGTGGCACCGATCCGAAGCAGTCGCCCCCCGCGGACGAGCGCCGTGTTTCGGGCGGCAAGTGGGGGACTACCCCGCGCTGGCGGTGATTCCACCCGGTGGGAAGAAGGTGCCATTGGCCGTCTCCGACCGTGGGCGGTATGTAGTGGCCGAATTGCGATGCGTGACACGCCAGAGAGGTGAAAGTGGGCGCCACGCGCGCGACCAGCAGTCATGCCAGGAAAGGGGTGGGCATTATACGCTCGTCTAGAAGTTGCGTCAGAACGCTACGGCGGGTCCGCGCGGGCCGGGGGGCGGAAACGGTCGCTCACGGTGGCCATTGGGTGCGCGAAGTCGACTCGTCCGGTCCTCAGAGCATCCTGGTTGGTGCGATTGGCCAGCGTAGGGCCTACACTCGCCGAGGACGCTCGTGAAGAATTTCACGAGCACTCAGGCTGAGGGTTCCGGCCGGGAGCGCTCCCGGGACGGGTGTTCGAGCAGATCCGGAGCAATGGGTGGCCATGGCGACGACAAGGACTGACGGAGCGGGCGGTGGGTCGACGACCGACGCTGACGTCATCGTGGTCGGCGCCGGCCCTGGTGGTTCGTCCGCCGCCTACCACCTGGCCAGTACCGGGTTGGACGTCCTGTTGATCGAGAAGACGACCTTCCCGCGCGAGAAGGTCTGCGGCGACGGGCTGACTCCGCGCGCCGTGCGCAGCCTCGTCGAGATGGGCATCGACACCTCGCCCGCCGCCGGCTGGGCGCGCAACAGGGGCCTGCGCATCGTCGGCGGCGGCGTGCGGATGGAGCTGCCCTGGCCGGATCTGGCCAGCTGGCCCGACTACGGCCTCGTCCGCCCCCGGCTGGACTTCGACGATCTGCTCGCCCGGCACGCGGTGAAGGCCGGCGCCCGGCTGCAGGAGGGCACGGCCGTCACCGGACCGCTGATCGACGAGCGCACCGGCCGGGTCGTCGGCGTCCTGGCGCGCACCGGGCCCGACCGGGAGCCGGTGACCTACCGCGCGCCGCTGATTATCGCTGCGGACGGTAACAGCGCCCGGATCGCGTTGGCGCTCGGCATCCGTCGCCGCGAGGACCGCCCGCTCGGCGTCGCGGTCCGCCGCTACTATCGCAGCCCGCTCACCAACGACGACCATCTCGAGTCCCACCTCGAGCTGTGGGAGGGCCGGCCGCGTGAAAGCCGCCTGCTTCCCGGCTACGGCTGGATCTTCGGTGTCGGCGACGGCACCAGCAACGTCGGTCTCGGTCTGCTGAACACCACCGACGCCTTCCAGCACACCAACTACACCGACCTGCTGCGCCGCTGGCTCGGCGCGCTGCCGCCGGAGTGGGGGTTCACCGAGGACAACGCGATCGGTCCGGTGCGCGGCAGCGCCCTGCCCATGGGCTTCAACCGCACCCCGCACTACCGCGACGGCGTGCTGCTCGTCGGAGACGCCGGCGGCATGGTCAATCCGTTCAACGGCGAGGGCATCGCCTACGCTTTGGAGTCGGGCCGGTACGCCGCCGAGGTCGCCGTGCAGGCCCTCGCCCGCGCCGAGGGGCCCGCCCGAGAGCGCGCCCTCGGACACTATCCGGCGATAATCCGCGCCCAGTACGGCGGGTATTACACCCTTGGTCGATATTTTGTCCAACTCATCGGGAATCCGACCATCATGGCGTTCGGGACGAAGTACGGGCTGCCGCGGCCGATGCTCATGCGTTTCGTTCTCAAGATCATGGCAAATCTCACCGACCCCCGGGGAGGGGATGCGATGGACCGGTTGATCAACGCAATGACCCGGCTCGCTCCCGCGGCCTGACGTGTTATTCGGGTCGATCCGGCGGCGTGCCGCCTGGACCGGATCGACGGATTTACGGTATATCGAACATGGCGGCGCCGGCGCTGGTGGGCCGGCGTCGGCACGGAGTCTGACCAGCCGTCGCGGCACACCCGACCCGCCACCTTCTTCGCGGACAGGGCTGTGGGCTCAACCCGCCATCGGTTCGGCTCTCGGGGGAGAGCCGGCGGGAAGGGCAGTCGAGGCGGCGAAGTACCACCAGGCCGGGGGATTCGGGTCAGGATCGCATGAGGGCGCCCCGCTTCGAGGCGCCGTGACCAGTGGCGACAGACGTGACGAACACCGAGCGCGGATCGTTCGCGGTCCGTTCACCGGAAAGCCTTCCTCATAACATCCGGTAACACTCTTTCGAAGGAGAGGAGTTCGGCATGCTCTCGAACTACGTGCCGATCCTCGTTCTGCTGGCGATCGCGAGCCTGTTCGCGGTCGGTTCCGTCGCGGCGGGCGCGGTCATCGGCCCCCGCCGGTTCAATCGTGCGAAGATCGACGCCTACGAGTGCGGGATCGAACCCTCTCCGGCCCCGGCCGGACCGCAGCGCTTCCCGGTGAAGTACTACAACACCGCGATGCTTTTCATCGTCTTCGACATCGAGATCATCTTCTTGTTCCCGTGGGCGGTCGCCTTCGACAGCCTCGCGGTTTTCGGCCTCGGTGCGATGGCGCTGTTCATGGCGACGATCTTCGTCGCGTATGCCTACGAGTGGCGTCGTGGAGGTCTGGAATGGGACTAGAGGAGAAGCTACCCGGCGGCGTGCTCCTCGCCAGCGTCGAGAAGCTCGCCAACTGGTCCCGGCGGTCGTCGCTGTGGCCGGCGACCTTCGGGCTGGCTTGCTGTGCGATCGAGATGATGTCCACCGGCGCCGGTCGCTACGACCTGTCCCGGTTCGGCATGGAGGTCTTCCGGGCCAGCCCCCGCCAGGCCGACCTGATGATCGTCGCCGGCCGGGTGAGCCAGAAGATGGCGCCCGTGCTGCGGCAGATCTACGACCAGATGCCCGAGCCCAAGTGGGTGTTGTCGATGGGGGTCTGCGCCAGCAGTGGCGGCATGTTCAACAACTACGCGATCGTGCAGGGTGTCGACCACATCGTCCCCGTCGACATGTACCTGCCCGGCTGCCCGCCGCGGCCGGAGATGCTGATGGACGCCATCCTCAAGCTGCACGAGAAGATCCTCGCCGGCCCGGTCACCGGCCGGACCCCGCACACCGAGTCCGGCTCGTCGCCGTACCCGAAGCCGATCGACGTCGCCACCGCCCGTGCCGGGCTGCCCGCCGGTCAGCTCGACACCCGCACCCTGTCCGTCAACGACCGCAAGCACTTCCGGATCCCGGCCGGCGCGCCGGTCCCCACGGATCGCGGCGCTGTCGAACCCACCCTGGACACCCGCCGGCCCGCCGCGATCGCCCCGTCGTCGGTGTTCGGCCGGACCAAGCGGATCCCCGTCGAGGCCAAGCCCGCCGACGAGTCGCGGGCCCACGGCTCCGGCCCGAGCACCGCGGACTTCACCGACAGCGACGCCGCCCCGGGCGGCGCCACGGCCGGCACCGGCGCCGCGCAGCGGGGCGCCGACCCAGGAGCGACCCATGACATCCCCTGACGGCACATCCCCCGACGGCGCGCCCCCCGCCGGCCGGGACTCGCCTGGCGGCGCGTGCGACGAGAACGGGGCCATGGCGAACGGCGCCGGCGAGCTGGTGGGTGGCGGCAACGGTCTGCGACCGGGACGGCGCCACGACGCGTTCGGCGCCGGCGGCTCCGGCGACACCTCCGGGTTCGGCCGTCTCGTCGCCCCGGCCCCGGTGCTGGCCGCCAGCGAGCGGCCGTTCGGTGATCCGGACGCCGACGCGGTGTATGACGCGCTCGAACGAGTCTTCCCGCAGCTCGGCGACGCCGTCGAGCGGGCCGTCGTCGACCGCGGTGAGCTGACCCTGCACGTGCGCCGCGAGGGTCTGCCGGCGCTGGCGCAGACCCTGCGTGACGATCCGGGGCTGCGCTTCGAGCTGCTGTCGTCACTGTCCGGAGTGGACTACCCGGACGACGCCACCGGCCGCCGGCTGCACTCGGTGGTCCACCTGACCTCGATGACCTACCGCCGCCGGCTGCGCCTGGAGGTCTCCGTCGCCGACGCCGACCCCACGGTGCCGAGCCTGACCTCGGTGTGGCCCACCGCGGACTGGCACGAGCGGGAGGCCTACGACCTGTTCGGCATCGTCTACACCGGCCATCCCGGGCTGACCCGGATCATGATGCCGGACGACTGGATCGGGCACCCGCAGCGCAAGGACTACCCGCTGGGTGGCATCCCGGTCGACTACAAGGGCGCCACGGTCCCGCCGCCGGACGAGCGCCGGAGCTACTCGTGATCCCGCACCCGGCCCTGACCGGCCGCCTGCATCCCCGAGGCGACATCCGAGGTTCGCTATGACGCCCAGCAGCACGTCGGCCCCGCACGCATCGACCGCCCAGCATGCATCGACCGCCCAGCCCACCGATGCCACCTCCCAGCCCACCGACGGATCCTCGGCCTACGAGGCCGGGTTCACCGAGTCCGCCTCCGGGCGGGTCTACACCGTCACCGGCGGCGACTGGGAGGAGATCCTCGGCGCCGGCGAGGATGACGCCGAGCGCATCGTCGTCAACATGGGGCCGCAGCACCCCTCCACGCACGGAGTGCTGCGCATCGTGCTGGAGATCGAGGGCGAGACGGTCACCGAGACCCGGCTCGTCATCGGCTACCTGCACACCGGGATCGAGAAGAGCTGCGAATACCGCACCTGGACCCAGGCGGTCACCTTCCTCACCCGCGCGGACTACCTGTCCCCGCTGTACAACGAGGCGGCCTACTGCCTGTCCGTGGAGAAGCTGCTCGGCATCACCGACGACATCCCCGAGCGGGCCACCGTGATCCGGGTGCTGGTGATGGAGCTGCAGCGCATCGCCTCGCACCTGGTGTGGCTGGCCACCGGCGGCATGGAGCTCGGCGCCACCACCGCGATGATCTTCGGATTCCGGGAGCGGGAGAAGGTCCTCGACCTGCTGGAGCTCATCACCGGGCTGCGGATGAACCATGCCTTCATCCGCCCCGGCGGCCTGGCCCAGGACCTTCCGGACGGCGCGGAGCGGGCCATCCGGGAGTTTCTCGTCGACATGCCGAAGCGGATCCGCGAGTACCACCGGCTGCTGACGGGCCAGCCGATCTGGAAGGCGCGGATGGTCGACGTCAACGTCCTCGACGCCGCCGGCTGCATCGCCCTCGGCGTCACCGGGCCGGTGCTGCGCGCCGCGGGCCTGCCCTGGGACCTGCGCAAGACCATGCCTTACTGCGGCTACGAGACCTACGAGTTCGACGTGCCGACCGCGTTGGAGGCGGACTCCTTCGCCCGCTACCTGGTGCGGCTGGAGGAGATGGGCGAGTCCCTGAAGATCGTCGAGCAGTGCCTGGACCGACTGCGGCCCGGCCCGGTCATGGTCGCCGACAAGAAGATCGCCTGGCCGGCCCAGCTGTCGATCGGCGCCGACGGGATGGGTAACTCGCTGGCGCACATCCGAAACATCATGGGGACCTCGATGGAGGCCCTCATCCACCACTTCAAGCTGGTCACCGAGGGCTTCCGGGTGCCGCCCGGCCAGGTCTACACGCAGATCGAGTCGCCCCGCGGCGAGCTCGGCTACCACGTGGTCAGCGACGGCGGCACGAGACCGTTCCGCGTCCACGTCCGTGACCCAAGCTTCGTCAACCTGCAGGCCGTCCCGGCACTGACCGAGGGCGGCCAGGTGGCGGACGTGATCGTCGGGGTCGCCTCGGTGGACCCGGTGCTCGGGGGAGTTGATCGGTGATGGCCTTCTCGCCCGAGACCCACGCCGCCGCGGCCGAGATCATCGCGCGATATCCCGCCGGGCGGTCCCGTTCCGCGCTGCTGCCGCTGCTGCACCTGGTGCAGGCGGAGCAGGGCTGCGTGACGACCGAGGGGGTGTCGTTCTGCGCGGACACGCTCGGCCTCACCCAGGCGGAGGTCGGCGCGGTCGCGACCTTCTACACGATGTACAAGCGGCGGCCCGTCGGCGACTACCTCGTCTCGGTCTGCACGAACCTGTCCTGCGCGCTGCTCGGCGGCGACGAGGTTTACGCCCGGGTCGCCGAGCGCCTTGGCATCGGCCACGACGAGACAACCCCGGACGGCTCGATCACCCTCGAACACGCCGAGTGCCTCGCCGCCTGCGACTACGCGCCGGTGATGACGGTGAACTACGAGTTCTACGACCAGGTCGATCCCGACGCGGCGCAGGCGATCGTCGAGGGCCTGCAGGCCGGCGAGCGTCCCGCGCCGACCCGTGGCGGGCCGCTGTGTTCGTTCGCCGAGACGTCCCGCCAGCTCGCCGGGTTCGCCGACCCCCGCCCTGAGGGCGTCGCGGGACCGGGCGTCGGCGAGCCGTCGGTCGCCGGCCTGCTCCTCGCCGAGACCGCCGGCTGGCGGGCCGACCAGGCCCCCGCGCCATTCGTCACCGCGGGCCAGACCGGCGCGGGCCAGACCGGCGCGCCCACCGCCTCCACCGAGCGGAAGGGGAGCTGACGATGCCCGTCACCCCGGTCCTCACCCGGCGCTGGAACACCCCGGAGTCGTGGACGATCGACACCTACCGCCGGCTCGACGGCTACGTCGCGCTGCGCACGGCGCTGGCCGGCGACCCCGACGAACTCATCAAGCTCATCAAGGACTCGGGGCTGCGCGGGCGCGGCGGCGCCGGCTTCCCCACCGGCATGAAGTGGGGCTTCATCCCGCAGGGCGACGGCCGGCCGCACTACCTCGTCATCAACGCCGACGAGGGCGAGCCCGGCACCTGCAAGGACGCCCCGCTGATGAAGGCCGACCCGCACTCGCTCGTCGAGGGCATCATCATCGCGGCGTACGCGGTGCGGGCCAGCCGGGCGTTCGTCTACCTGCGCGGCGAGCTGATCCACGCGGCCCGCCGACTGCGCACCGCGGTCGCCGAGGCCTACGCCGCCGGCTACCTCGGCCGCGACATCCTCGGCAGCGGCTTCGACCTCGAGCTCGTCGTGCACTCCGGCGCCGGCGCCTACATCTGCGGCGAGGAGACGGCACTGCTCGACTCGCTGGAGGGCCGGCGCGGCCAGCCTCGGCTACGCCCGCCGTTCCCGGCGACACACGGGCTGTACGCGTCCCCGACGGTCGTGAACAACGTCGAGACGATCGCGACCGTGCCCTACATCGTCAACTACGGCGTCGACTGGTTCCGCACGATGGGCCGGGAACGTGCCCCGGGCCCGAAGATCTTCAGCCTGTCCGGCCACGTGACCCGGCCCGGCCAGTACGAGGTCCCGATGGGCACCACCCTGCGCGAGCTGCTGGAGCTGGCCGGTGGGGTGCGCGGTGGGCGCGCGCTCAAGGCCTGGACACCGGGCGGATCGTCCACCCCGATGCTCACCGCGGAGCACCTCGACGCCCCGCTGGACTTCGAGGGCATGCAGGAAGCCGGGTCGCTACTCGGCACCGCGGCCCTGATGATCATGGATGACACGACGGACATGCTCCGGGTCGTCCGCCGGCTCACCCAGTTCTACGCCCACGAGTCGTGCGGCAAGTGCACCCCGTGCCGGGAGGGCACGAGCTGGATGGTGAAGATCCTGTCCAGGCTGGAACGGGGCCAGGGCGACGCCTCCGACGTCGACACCCTCGTCGACGCCTGCGACAACATCTTCGGCCGGGCGTTCTGCGCGCTGGCCGACGGGGCCACCTCCCCGATCGTCTCGGGGATCAAGTACTTCCGGGACGAGTTCATCCCGGTGAGCGCGGTGACCACGAAGCCGGATCTCACCCCCGACGCCGCGGCCGGCAACGGCTCGGCCACAACCACCCCAGGCGCCTACGCGGGAGCGCACTGATCATGACCGTCGCCCCATCCCAGCCGGCCGCGCCGGCCGCCACGGATCTCGTTCCCCTCACCATCGACGGGCTGCCGATCAGCGTCCCCAAGGGCACGCTGATCATCCGGGCGGCGGAGCTGCTCGGGATCGAGATCCCGCGGTTCTGCGACCATCCGCTGCTCGACCCGGTCGGCGCCTGCCGGCAGTGCATCGTCGAGGTGGAGGGCCAGCGCAAGCCCGTCGCCGCCTGCACGACGACCGTCGCCGCCGACATGGTCGTCAAGACCCAGCTCACCTCGCCGGTGTCCCGCAAGGCCCAGGCTGGCAACATCGAGTTCCTGCTGCTCAACCACCCGCTGGACTGCCCGATCTGCGACAAGGGCGGCGAGTGCCCGCTGCAGAACCAGTCGATGGCCAACGGCGGCGCCGTCTCCCGGTTCAAGGAGGCCAAGCGGGCCTACCCGAAGCCGCTGGCGATCTCCACCGAGATTCTGCTCGACCGGGAACGCTGCGTGCTGTGCGCCCGCTGCACCCGGTTCTCCGCGCAGATCGCCGGGGACCCGTTCATCGAGCTGTTCGAGCGCGGCGCCGCCGAGCAGGTCGCGGTCAGCGACTCCCAGCCGTTCTCGTCCTACTTCTCCGGCAACACGGTGCAGATCTGCCCGGTCGGCGCGCTCACCAGCGCCGCCTACCGGTTCCGCGCCCGCCCGTTCGACCTGGTCTCGACGCCGACGGCGTGCGAGCACTGCGCCTCGGGATGCAGCCTGCGTACCGACCACCGGCGCGGGAAGGTGATGCGCCGCCTCGCCGGCGACGACCCGGCGGTCAACGAGGAGTGGAACTGCGACAAGGGCCGCTTCGCGTTCACCTACGCCCGGGCCGCCGACCGGCTGACCACCCCGCTGATCCGCGACGACGACACCGGGCAGCTCGTCGAGGCAACCTGGTCCGAGGCGCTGGAGTACGCCGCCCGGGGCCTGGCCGAATGCCGCGACCGGCATGGCGTCGGAGTGCTTGCCGGTGGCCGGCTGACCCGCGAGGACGCCTACGCCTACGCCAAGTTCACCCGGGTGGCGCTCGCCTCCAACGACGTGGACTTCCGTGCTCGGCCGCACTCCGCGGAGGAGGAGCAGTTCCTCGGCCACGCGGTCGCCGGCACCGGCATCGGGGTGACCTACGCCGACCTGGAGGCGGCGCCGGCGGTGCTGCTCGTCGCCTTCGAGCCGGAGGAGGAATCGCCGATCATCTTCCTGCGGCTGCGTAAGGCCGCCGACAAGCACGCCACCGCCGTGCACGCGCTCGCCCCGCTGGTCACCCGCGGGCTCGCCAAGCTCGCCGGGACGCTGGTCACCACCGAGCCCGGTGCCGAGCCGGCCATCCTCGATGCGCTTGCCGACGCCCGCCCCGACGCCGGTCCCGCGGCGGGCGACGCCGATCCGCTCGCCGCGACGGCCCGCGCCGTGCGCGCGCCCGGCGCGGTGATCCTCGTCGGCGAGCGGGCCGGCGAGTTCCCCGGAACGCTGTCCGCCGTCCTACGCCTCGCCAACGCCACCGGCGCCGCGCTCGCCTGGGTGCCCCGCCGCGCCGGGGATCGCGGCGCCGTCTCCGCCGGGCTGCTGCCGTCACTGCTGCCCGGCGGCCGTCCGGTCGCCGACCCCGCCGCCCGCGCCGAGGTCGAGGCGTTCTGGGGCGGCCGGCTGCTCGGCGCGCCCGGCCGCGACACCGCCGGCATCCTCGCCGCGGCCGCCGCCGGCCGCCTCGACGGGATCCTCGTCGCCGGGGTGGACGCCGAAGACCTGCCCGACCCGGCCGCGGCGCTGGCGGCGCTGGCCCGCGTGCCGTTCTGCGTGTCGGTCGAGGTCCGGCGCTCGGCCATCGCCGAAGTCGCCGACGTGGTGCTGCCGGTCGCGCCGGTGGCGGAGAAGGCCGGCTCGTTCGTCGACTGGGAGGGCCGGCTGAGGCCCTTCCAGCGGGCCCTGGACACCCCGGCGTTGCCCGACGTGCGCGTGCTGCACCTGCTCGCCGCCGAGATGGATGTCGACCTGCGGCTGCCCGACACCGGCGCGGCCGCCCGCGAGTTGCGCGACGTCGGCCGGGCCGGCGCCGCAGTCACCCGGGTGCCCGCGCCGAGCGATCCCGCCGAGCCCGCCAGCGTCCCCGGTCCGGGGGAGGCGGTGCTCGCCACCTGGCATCAGCTCGTCGACGACGGCGCCCTGCTCGCCGACGAGCCCTACCTCGCCGGCACCGCCCGGCCCGCCCGCATCCGCCTGTCCGCGGCGACCGCCACCGAGATCGGGGCGGCCGCCGGGGACCTGGTGACGGTGCGCAGCGGCCGCGGGTCGGTCACCCTGCCCTGCGAGCTCACCGTCATGCCCGACCGGGTCGTCTGGGTGCCCACCCACTCACCCGGCTCGCACGTGCGCCGCTCGTTGGCCGCCCGCGCCGGCGTCGTCGTCCGGATCGCGGCCGGCGGCACCGCCCGTCCGGCCGGCGCCGACACGTTCCCGGTCGACCAGCGTCGCGGCACGGCGCTGGGGGCCGAGCTCACCGCGGCCCGAGACACCGCCGTGACCGTCGAGACTCCCGTGACCGTCGAGACTCCCGCGACCATCGTGGCCACCGCGACCGCCGCGCCACCTGGGAGAGTCGCGCCGCCGGCGGTCCCGACGGGACTGGGCGCGGGGCCTGGCGGGCTCACGCCGCGCACCGCCAGCGACGAACCCGCCGGGGGTCGGCCATGAGCTCCACCGCCGCGATCGTGCTCGCCGCCCCGGTCGACCCGGACCTGTCCGGTTTCGGCGACGACCCGTTCTGGCTGATCCTGCTCAAGGGCGTCGCGGTCTTCGCCTTCCTGCTGCTGATGACGCTGTTCTCGATCGTGTTCGAGCGCAAGGTCGTCGCGAAGATGCAGCAGCGGGTCGGGCCGAACCGGCACGGCCCGAAAGGCTGGCTGCAGAGCCTCGCCGACGGCGCCAAGCTGATGCTCAAGGAAGATCTGATCCCGGCCCTCGCCGACAAGCCGATCTTCATCCTGGCGCCGATCCTCTCGGCAGTCCCGGCGTTCCTGGCCTTCGCCGTGATCCCGTTCGGCCCGGAAGTATCGATCTTCGGTGAGCGCACCACGCTCCAGCTCGCGGACCTGCCCGTCAGCGTGCTCTACATGCTCGCCGCCGCCTCGCTCGGGGTATACGGGCTGATCCTGTCCGGCTGGTCGAGCGGCTCGACCTACCCGCTGCTCGGCTCGCTGCGCTCGGCGGCCCAGATCATCTCCTACGAGGTCGCGATGGGCCTGTCGTTCGTCGCGGTGTTCATGTACGCGGGCACGCTGTCGACGTCCGGGATCGTGGCGAGCCAGTCGGGCCGGTGGTACATCGCGCTGGTGCCGTCGTTCGTCCTGTACTGCATCTCGATGGTCGGTGAGACGAACCGGACGCCCTTCGACCTGCCCGAGGCCGAGGGGGAGCTGGTCGGCGGCTTCCACACCGAGTACAGCTCGATCAAGTTCGCGTTCTTCTTCCTCGCCGAGTACATCAACATGGTCACCGTGTCGGCGATCGCGACCACACTGTTCCTCGGCGGCTGGCAGCCGCCGCCGATCCCGGGTCTGTCCGGCCTGGACCACGGCTGGGTGCCGATGATCTGGTTCGTCGCGAAGCTGCTGCTGTTCCTGTTCTTCTTCATCTGGCTGCGTGGGACGTTGCCCCGGCTGCGCTACGACCAGTTCATGGCGTTCGGCTGGAAGGTGCTGATCCCGGTCGGCCTGCTGTGGGTCCTGATCATCGCCACCTTCCGCGTCTACCAGAAGGACGTCGACGACCGCACACCGTGGCTGGTCGGCGTCGGGGTGGTCATCGGCGTCATGCTGATCATCGCGCTTGTCGATCCCGGTGGCGCGAAGCACCAGCGGGAGCTGGAGGAGGCCGAGCGCAGCAAGCTCGCGCAGGCGCCGAGCCTCGAAAGCATCCCGTGGCCGCCCCCGCCACCCGCCGGTGCGCGCAACCGTCCGGCGGTGCCCGCGGGCACCTCGGCCAACGGGTCGTCCACCGTCATCCCCGCGGATCCCCCTCCGCGTCAGGAGAGCTGAGTCATGGGCTTCTTCGACCCCTACAAGGGCTTCGGCGTCACCTTCTCGACGATGTTCAAGAAGCCGACGACGGAGCAGTACCCGGAGCAGAAGAAGGAGACCGCGCCCCGGTTCCACGGTCGCCACCAGCTCAACCGCCACCCGGACGGGCTGGAGAAGTGCGTCGGCTGCGAGCTGTGTGCCTGGGCCTGCCCCGCCGACGCCATCTACGTCGAGGGCGCCGACAACACCGAGACCGAGCGCTACTCGCCGGGGGAGCGGTACGGCCGCGTCTACCAGATCAACTACCTGCGCTGCATTCTGTGCGGGCTGTGCATCGAGGCGTGCCCGACCCGGGCGCTGACGATGTCGAACGACTACGAGCTCGCCGACGACAGCCGTCGCGATCTGATCTTCACCAAGGAGCAGCTGCTCGCCCCGCTGGGTGATGGCATGCAGGCGCCGCCACATCCGATGCGGCTCGGCGACAGCGAGACCGACTACTACGTGCGTGACCCGGACGCGCCGCTGCCCTGGCAGGTGACCGATGAGCAGCGCGCGGCCGCCGGCGCCGCCTCCGACCGCGCCGCCTCCGACCGCGCCGCCTCCGACCCCGGGGCCTCCGACCCCGGGGCCTCCGACCCCGGGGCCTCCGACCGTGCGGCCGACGTGATCGACCGGCGCGCGGCCGGCGAGCACTCCCGGGCCGACGAGGTGCCCGCGCATGGTGCCGGTTCGGAGCGGCCGCGATGACCCACGCGACCCTGCTCGCCGCCGCGGGCGAGATCACCAGCACCTCCACCGGCGAGGCCGCGGTGTTCTGGATCCTGGCGCCGATAGCGGTGCTGGCCGCGGTCGGGATGGTGCTGGTCCGCAGCGCCGTGCACTGCGCGCTGCTGCTGGTGGCGAACCTGTTCTGCGTCGCGGTGTTCTACATGGTCCAGCAGGCGCCGTTCCTCGGCTTCGTGCAGATCATCGTCTATGCGGGCGCGATCATGGTTTTGTTCCTGTTCGTGCTCATGCTCGTCGGCGTCGACTCGTCGGACTCGCTGGTGGAGACCATCCGCGGCCAGCGGCTTGGCGCGGCGATCTTCGGGCTTGGCTTCGCCGGGCTGCTGGTCTTCCCGATCGGCTCGGCCATCGACGGCGGCAGCGCCAAGGGCCTCGACAAGGCCAACGAGGGCGGCAACGTCCAGGCGATCGGTCGGCTGCTGTTCAGCAACTACGTCTTCGTTTTCGAGGCGATCTCCGCGCTGCTCGTCGTCGCCGCGATCGGGACGATGGTGCTCGGCCACCGCGAACGCGAGGGCGGTCGGGTCGGCCAGCGGGAGTGGATGCGTCGCCGGTTCACCGAACCCGGACGCCAGGTCACCCCGCTGCCCGGACCCGGCGTCTTCGCCCGACACGACTCGGCCGACACCCTCGGCCTGCTGCCCGGCGGCGGCCGCGCCTCCGGCATCGGCGGCATCCCCGGCATCCCCGAAACCGCCGAGGAGCCGGGCGTCACTGACCTCCCCGGCGGCCGGGCGGCATCGGACACCCCGGACACCCCGGGTGCTCCTGGCACCCCCGGGGTGTCGGACGGGCCGGGATCGGCAGGTCCCGGCGGGCCGCCGGGATCGCGCGGGCCGGACAGGCCGGACAGGCCGGACAGGCCGGGCGGCACCACGCCGGGCGCACCGGTACCCCCGGCGCCGACGGACGGTGCCGCGGCGGACGGAGGCGCGGGCGGAGCGGAACCGGTCGATGTGAACGGCTCGGCGCTGGCGGGCGCCGGTAAGGGGGACGAGCGGTGAATCCCGCCAACTACCTGATCCTCTCGGCGCTGCTGTTCACCATCGGCACCGTCGGGGTCCTCGTCCGGCGCAACGCGATCGTCGTGTTCATGTCGATCGAACTCATGCTCAACGCCGTGAACCTGACCCTGGTCACGTTCTCCCGGATCAACGGCACCCTCGACGGCCAGATCATGGCGTTCTTCGTCATGGTCGTCGCCGCCGCCGAGGTCGTCATCGGCCTGGCCATCATCCTCAGCATCTTCCGCACCCGTCGCTCGGCGTCGGTGGACGACGTGAACCTGCTGAAGTACTGACCTGCGACCCAGCGGCCGCGGCGCCTGGAGCGGTCATGGAAGAACGGACGAGACTGCAGTGACGCTTTATCGCCAACGACGCGCCGTGGCGGGGTCGCGATGAGGGTCGACCCGGTTCTGCTCGCGGCGACCGAACCCGGCGGCCAGCCGATCCACTACGCCGCCGCCTCCGGGGTGTTCTCGCTGTCCTGGCTGGTCATCGTGCTGCCGCTGGCCGGCGCCGCGGTCCTGCTGCTGGGGGGCCGGCGCACCGACCGGGTCGGCCACATCATCGGCACGCTCGCGGCGGCGGCGAGCTTCGTGCTCGGCCTGGTGCTGTTCGCCACCCTGCTCGGCCGCGACGGCGACGACCGGGCGCTGTCCCAGCACCTGTACTCCTGGATCCCGGTGAACGGCTTCCAGGTGGACGTCGGCCTGCTCGTCGACCAGCTCTCGATCGTGTTCGTGCTGCTGATCACCGGCGTCGGCACGCTGATCCACATCTACTCGATCGGCTACATGGCGCACGACCCGAACAGGCGCAAGTTCTTCGCCTACATGAACCTGTTCCTGGCGTCGATGCTGCTGCTCGTCCTGGGCAACAACTTCCTGTCGCTCTACGCCGGCTGGGAGCTGGTCGGCCTGTCGTCGTACCTGCTCATCAAGTTCTGGGAGGACCGGCCGGCCGCGGCCACCGCGGCGAACAAGGCCTTTTACATGAACCGGGTCGGTGACGTCGGCCTCGCCCTGGCGATCATGTTCATGTTCGCCACCGTCGGCTCGACCAGCTACGCGGACGTGTTCGGCGCCGCCGCCGCGGGCGTCATCGGCTACGGCACCCTGACCGCGATCGCGCTGTTGCTCCTGCTCGGCGCGTGCGGCAAGTCCGGCCAGTTTCCGTTGCAGGCGTGGCTGCCAGACGCCATGGAGGGCCCCACTCCGATCTCCGCGCTCATCCACGCGGCGACCATGGTCACCGCCGGGGTGTACCTGATCGTCCGGGCCGGCCCGATCTTCGACGGGACGCAGGCGGCGCGCACGGTCGTCGTCATCATCGGCGCCGCGACGATCCTCATCGGCTGCGTCATCGGCTGCGCCTACGACGACATCAAGAAGGTGCTGGCCTACTCGACCGTCAGCCAGATCGGCTACATGTTCCTCGCCGTCGGCCTGGGGCCCGCGGGCTACGCGCTGGGCATCATGCACCTGGTCGCCCACGGCTTCTTCAAGGCCGGCCTGTTCCTCGGCGCCGGGTCGGTGATCCACGGGATGGACGACGACCAGGACCTGCGCCACTACGGCGGGCTGTGGCGGTACATGCCGATCACCTGGGTGACCTTCGGCCTCGGTTACCTGGCCATCATCGGATTCCCGGGGCTGTCAGGGTTCTTCACCAAGGACCGCATCATCGAGACCGCCTTCGACAAGGGCGGGACGTCCGGTTACCTGCTCGGCTCGATCGCGCTGCTCGGCGCGGGCATCACCGCGTTCTACATGACCCGGTTGTTCCTGATGACCTTCCACGGCAAGCCGCGGTGGTCGTCCGAGGGACCGGCGGCGAAGCACCCGCACGAGTCGCCGGTGTCGATGACCGGGCCGATGGTCGTGCTGGCGGTCGGCTCGGTGTTCGCCGGCGGCCTGTTCGTCCTCGGCCACTCGCTGCAGGACTGGCTCGAACCGGTCGCCGGGACGGGCGTCGAGGGCGTGCACACGTTCTCTCCGGTCGTTCTCACCCTGCTCACCCTGGTGGTGACCGCGGGCGGTTTCGCCGGCGCCTACCTGCGCTACCAGATGCGGCCGGTCGAGTCCGTGGCCCGGCCGGACACCGAGGTCAGCCTGGTCACCTTCGCCGCCCGGCACGACCTGTTCGCGAACACGTTCAACGAGACCGTCGCGATGCGCCCCGGCCAGTACCTGACCCGCTTCCTGGTCTGGCTGGACCTCGTCGGCATCGACGGGCTCGTGCGGGGCAGCGCCGCGGCCATCGGCGGGCTGTCCGGGCGGATGCGCCGCCTACAGACCGGCTTCGTCCGGTCCTACGCTCTGTCGATGTTGGGAGGTGCCGTCCTCGTGGTCGGCGCACTGCTACTGGTGAGGGCGGGCTGACGTGAACACGGTCCCCTGGTTGACGATCCTGCTCATCGTTCCGGCCGCGGCAGCGGTGGTCGTCGCCGCCCTGCCGCGGCGCCACGCGACGCTCGCCAAGCAGCTCACCCTCGCCGTCACGCTCGCGGTCCTGGTGCTCGCCGTGATCGCGACCTTCGCCTACGACCCGGACAAGGCGGGCTTCCAGTTCGGTCAGTCCTACGACTGGATCTCCACGTTCGGCATCTCCTACTCGGTCGGGGCCGACGGCATCTCGCTGGTGCTGATGCTGCTGGCCGCGCTGCTGGTGCCGGTCGTGGTGCTGTCGTCGTGGAACGAGGTCGACGGCGAGGCCGCGGGCGGTGGCCGTGTCCCCGCTCCCACAGCCGTCCCCGATCGAGGCACGCCCGGTGGGTCCGCCGGAGGCGCTGGTCCCGCCGTCGACGTCGAGGGGATCGGCCCAGTCGGTGGTGCCGGTGGTGCCGGTGGTGCCGGTGGTGTCGGTGGTGGGGCGGGCGGAGCCACGGCCGTGCTGGCCGCCCCGGCCCCGGCACGGCCCGTGACGTTCCCGCCGGTCGAGACGCGGGGGGAGGCCGAGACGCCTGGCCGCCGTTCGGTGCCGGCGTTCTTCGCGCTGCTGCTCGCCCTGGAAGCCGGGATGATCGGCGTGTTCGCCGCGACCGACGTCTTCCTCTTCTACGTGTTCTTCGAAGCGATGCTGATCCCGATGTACTTCCTCATCGGCAGCTACGGCCCGGTGAAGGAGCAGGCGCAGCGCTCCTACGCGGCGGTGAAGTTCCTGGTCTACAGCCTGTTCGGCGGCCTGCTCATGCTCGCCGCGGTGATCGGCCTGTACGTCGTGTCCGCCGACAACCTCGGGCACGGCACGTTCGACTTCGCCACCCTGCGGCAGATGGAGATCACCCCGGGGGTGCAGAAACTGCTGTTCCTCGGGTTCTTCGTCGCATTCGCGATCAAGGCCCCGCTGTTCCCGTTCCACACCTGGCTGCCCGACGCGGGCGCCCAGTCGCCCACCGGTGGCGCGGTGCTGCTCGTCGGCGTGCTGGACAAGGTGGGGACCTTCGGGCTGATCCGCTACTGCATCCCGCTGTTCCCGGACGCCGCGGACTACTTCGCTCCGATGGTGCTGGGCCTTGCGGTCGTCGGCATCTTCTACGGGGCGCTGCTGGCCATCGGGCAACGAGATATGAAGCGCCTGGTCGCCTACACGTCGCTTGCCCACTTCGGCTTCATCGCGTTGGGCGTGTTCGCCTTCACCAGCCAGGCCGGCACCGGCGCGGTGCTCTACATGGTCAACCATGGCCTGTCGACGGGGCTGCTGTTCCTGGTCGTCGGCTTCCTGGTGGCCCGCCGCGGCACCCGCGACGTCGGCGCCTACGGCGGCCTGGCAAAGGTGACGCCGCTGCTCGCCGGGGTCTTCCTCCTCGCCGGGCTGTCGTCGCTGGCGCTGCCCGGGACGAACAGCTTCGTCAGCGAGTTCCTCGTCCTGGTCGGCACGTTCACGGCGAACAAGCCGCTCGCGATCGTGGCGACCTGCGGCATCGTGCTCGCGGCGATCTACGTCCTGTACCTGTACCAGCGGACGATGACCGGCCCGATCGTCCACCCGGAGAACAAGGTCCTGCACGATCTCAGCCTGCGCGAGAAGCTCGTCGTGGCCCCGATTGTCGCCCTCATCGTCGCCCTCGGGGTGTACCCGAAGCCGCTGCTTGACATCATTACGCCGACGGTGACGGCGACCTACGCCGACATCGGCAAGTCCGATCCGGCACCGACCCACCCTGCGGCCGCCCATCCTGTCGCCACGCAGCCCGGAGGCCATTCGTGAGCGCCGATCCGACCCTCCTGCTGGCGCAGGCACAGAAGATCACACCGCCGTCGATCGAGTACTCCTCGCTGAGCCCACTGCTCATCGTCTTCGCGGTGGCGCTGATCGGGGTGCTCGTCGACGCCTTCGCCACTCGCGGAGCGCGCCGGGTCATCCAGCCGATCCTGGCCGGCGGCGGCTTCATCGCCGCGCTGGTCGCGGTCGCGGTGCTGCACGGCCGGCACGCGGTGCTCGCCTCGGGCGCGGTGGCGATCGACGCGCCGACGCTGTTCATGCAGGGCACGATCCTGGTCTTCGCGCTGCTGTCGGTGCTGCTCGTGGCCGAGCGCCAGCTTGACTCCTCCGGGGGCGCGATCGTCGCCTCGGCGGCGATCACGCCCGGCTCGAAGGGCTCGACCGCGCAGCAGACCTCCGCGGACATGCAGACCGAGGCGTACCCGCTGATGGTCTTCTCGGTCACCGGCATGATGCTTTTCGTCGCGTCGAACAACCTGCTGGTGATGTTCGTGGCGCTGGAGATCCTGTCGCTGCCGCTGTACCTGCTGGCCGGGCTCGCCCGCCGGCGGCGCCTGCTCTCGCAGGAGGCGGCGATGAAATATTTCCTGCTCGGAGCATTCTCCTCGGCGTTTTTTCTCTACGGCGTCGCGTTTGCCTACGGGTTTGCCGGCAGCGTGGAGCTCGGCAAGGTCGCCGACGCGGTCGGCGCGGTGGGGAAGAACGACACCTACCTCTACCTCTCGCTCGCCCTGCTCGCCGTCGGCCTGTTCTTCAAGATCGGCGCAGCGCCGTTCCACTCGTGGACGCCCGACGTCTACCAGGGCGCCCCGACCCCGGTGACCGCGTTCATGGCCGCCGGGACCAAGGTCGCCGCCTTCGGCGCCCTGCTGCGCGTCTTCTACGTCGCCTTCGGCGGCCTGCGCTGGGACTGGCGGCCGGTGCTGTGGATCGTGGCGATCCTCACGATGGTCGTCGGCGCGGTGCTGGCGCTGACCCAGCGCGACATCAAGCGGATGCTGGCCTACTCGGCGGTCGCCCACGCCGGCTTCCTGCTCGTCGGGCTCGCCGGCACCAACACCGACGGCCTGCGCGGCTCGATGTTCTACCTGGTCACCTACGGCTTCACCACGATCGCCGCGTTCGCCGCGGTCTCGCTGGTGCGCACCAGCGACGGTGAGGCCAGCGACCTGTCCCAGTGGCGGGGGCTCGGCCGCACCTCGCCGCTGCTGGCCGGCACGTTCTCCTTCCTCCTGCTGGCGCTCGCCGGCATCCCGCTGACCAGCGGATTCACCGGGAAGTTCGCCGTGTTCCAGGCGGCGATCGAGGGCGACGCGACCCCGCTCGTGATCGTGGCCCTGGTGTGCAGCGCGATCGCGGCCTTCTTCTACGTGCGCGTGATCGTGCTGATGTTCTTCTCGGAGCCGCTCGCCGAGGGGCCCGTCGTGGTCACCCGACCGACCCTGACCTTCGGCACGGTCGGCATCGGCACCGCCGCGACACTTGTCCTGGGAGTAGCGCCACAGCCCCTTCTGGACCTCGCCAATACCGCGGCGACGTCTGGCTTCGTACGCTGACGGTGGTATGAGCGCTATCGGGCTGGACGTCGTGGGGATCAGGACCGATCCTGATCTGGAAAAAGCCGTGCGAGATGGGCTTGGTCAGGTGGAGGAGCTGCTACGCACATCTGTGCGCAGCGAGTTCTCCTTCGTGACCGAGACCTCGCGGCATCTCGTCGACGCGGGGGGTAAACGCTTCCGCCCGATCGTCGTGCTGCTGGCCGCGCACTTCGCCGATCCGCACGCCCCCGGGGTGGTGCCGGCGGCTGTCGCGATCGAACTCACCCATCTGTCGACGCTGTACCACGACGACGTGATGGACGAGGCGCCCCGGCGCCGGGGCGCGGCGTCCGCCAACGCCCGGTGGACGAACACGGTCGCGATCCTCACCGGTGACTACCTGTTCGCCCGCGCCTCCGACATCACCGCGGACCTGGGCCCCGCGGCGACCCGGATCCTGGCCCGCACGATCGCGACCCTGTGCGAAGGTCAGATCCGCGAGACCGTCGGCCCCGCGCCCGACCAGGATCCGGTCGAGCACTATCTGCGGGTGGTCACGGAGAAGACCGCCTCGCTGATCGCCACCTCCGGCCGCCTCGGCGCCATGCTCGCCGGCGCGGACCCGGTCACCGTCGACACCCTGGCGACCTTCGGCGAGCTGTTCGGGGTGGCCTTCCAACTTTCCGACGACATCATCGACGTCGCCTCCGACCCCGCCGACTCCGGGAAGACCCCCGGCACCGACCTGCGAGAGGGTATCCCCACCCTGCCGGTCCTCTACGCGCTGCAGGCCGAGGACCGGGCCGCCGGGCGGCTGCGGGAGCTCATCAACTCGGACTTCGCCGCCGGGGGCGGGAACCCGGATGAGGGCGTCGCCGAGGCGATCGAGCTGCTGCGTGCGCACGACGGGATGGCCCGGGCCCGCCGGGAGCTCGTGGCCTGGTCGACCCGCGCCCGGGAATGCCTGGCCCCGCTGCCGGACAACGCGGCGAAGACAGCCCTGGAGTCCCTCGCCGACTTCGTCATCGACCGCACCGGCTGAGGCGCTCCCCGGCCACGCCGGCACCCGGTCGCCCGGGAGCGGACGCCGTGTCCCGGGACAGCAGCGGGGCGGCGCACCGGGAGGGACGGCGCGGAGAGGCCCGCCCCGGGGACGGCGGGTGGGTCAGTGGTGAGCGGCCTGGGACGCGCTCGGCGTGCCGCTCGACCGCTGCGACGGAACCGTGGACGTCGTGGACGTGCCGTGGGTCGTGGCGGCGCCACTTGACCCGTTGAACCAGGAACCGAGCAGCGGTTCCACGTCAATCGGGGTCGGGTGGAACGGCAGCGAGCCCGTGCCCGGGGACCCGGTGGCGGTCGGCGCAGTCGCCGGGCTCGTGGCCGGGCGGGTGGTTTCGCCGCCGGCGGATTCCGACGGAGTCGCGGTGGCCGTCGGGGCCGACGTGGCAGTGGTGCCCGCCGTGGTCGCGGCGCCGGTGCTCGGCGCGATGGAGCGCAGGTCGGTCGGCCCGGTGGCGGGCTGATCCCGCGGGAGCAGCGAGATGATCGGGATCGGCGCGGTGGTGGGGCTCAGCGCGACCGTGCTGAGACCGGCCGACCCGCCGCTACTCGACGAACCGGAGCCGCTTGACCCGGTACCCGCCCGATCGGCGCTCGGCGCGAGCTCGGCCCGCGGCGGCGAACTCAGGGCGCGGTCCCGCGACGCCTGGGTCTGCGCCGCGCCGTACGCGAACGCCTCCGTGCCGCCGGTGTACTGGATCCGCGGTGCCTCACCGGCGTTCGGGACCGCCGTGCCGCCAGCCCCCCCATCGCCCCCGAAGGCCACCCCGGCGACGAGGGCTGACAGTCCGGCCAGTGAGACGGTGCCGGCAGCGGCCAGCCGCACCCGCCCGTTGCCGCGCCGCAGCGGCGCCCGGTGGGCGCCCGGGACACGCTCGGCCGGCGCATGGTCCCGCGCAGCCGCCGGGGCCGGTCGGCCGCGCCGGGGGCCGACGGGCATCCGGCCAGTGGTGGGCATCCTGCTGGCGGTGGGCATCCTGCTGGCGGCGAAGGACGCCCCGGAGGAGGGGCTCACCACTCGAGCTGCGCCGGCGAAGCGGGAACTCCGCTCCCAGGACACGGCGCCGTGGGCGGGGGAGTCCGACCACCGCTCGTCGCGGTATCGGTCATCATCGCCGTACCGGTACGATTCGTCCGAGTTGTACTGTCCGTTCTCTTCGTACCGGTCATCCGTGTCGTACCGGTTGTTCGTGTCGTACCGGTCGTCCGTGTCGTACTGGTCGTCCGTGTCGTACCGGTCATCGCCGAGCCGGTCGTCCGGGTAGAACCGGTCGTCTTCCGTGGCATCGGCGTCGAGTCGGCTCTCGTCCTGCCAATCGCCGCCTCGCCGACCGCCGCCAAACTGATCGGCCTGGAACCGAGCTGGGTCGAACTGGTTGTCGGTGTTTCCGTCGTCGGCAGCCAACCGGTCGTGTCGTGGCCAGCCTCGCCCGACGGGCGCGCGGCGCATCGGATCGGTCGGGTCCTCGCCGCGGTCGCGCTGCTGCCGGCCGGCGGCGTGGCCGTCCCAGGCCGGCGCGGACTGCCGGGCCTGGCGGGCGGTGGTGCTGACC
>NZ_JAMPTM010000066.1 GCF_025403375.1 Frankia gtarii | reverse complement strand
GGCCTTGCCCACCAGCGCCCAACAGCGGGATAACGGACCCATGCCCCCCGATGCGGTTGCACCGCAGGACAACGGCGCCGAGGGTGATCCCGTCGCGGCGACGAGGGCCAGTTACGACCGCGTCGCCGGTGACTATGCGGCCCGCACCGCGCAGGTCTCGGCGCCGTTGGCCGCGTGGAGGTCGGGTTTCTGCGACCTGTTGCCGGCCGCGGCGTTGATCGCGGATCTCGGGTGTGGTCCAGGCCGTGACCTTGCGGTCTTCTCCCATGCCGGGATGGTCGCGGTCGGCGTCGACGCCTCCGAGCAGATGCTGCGGCTGGCGCGGGCCGCCGGTGGCCGCACGGCCGCCGGCGACATCTAACGCCGGAACAGCAGCCGTTAACGGACGATCCGGGACCGGTCTGATCCGGTTCGTGGTGCTGGAAATCCCGGGCGGCGATCAGTCCCGGGCGGCGACGGGTGGGCCGCTGCCAGGGCTGGCGCCGTCGGAGTCGGATGAGGGCGATGACGGTCCTGCGGGTGCGATGAGCGAGTTGCGCGATGCCCTCATCCGGGTCACCGACTGAGGCGGTTTCTCCCGCCGTGACCGATGGCGGTGACGGACTTCTCCGCCCAGCCGCTCATGTTCCTGTCTCCTTCGGGGGTACGAGGTGGGTGGTCAGACCCGGGTGGTCAGTGAGGTGAAGGCGCGGGCGTAGTCGGTGACCGTCGCGATGCCGGCCAGCGCGAACCGGTTGGCGATGACCATGTAGGGCACGCCGGTCGCACCCCGGTCGAGTGCTTCTTCGCGGTCGCGTGCCACCTCGGCGCCGAAGCGGTTGCCGGACAGCACGTCCGAGACGTCCTCGGCGTCCATGCCTCCGGCCACGGCCGACCTGGTGAGCTCGGCGGGATCGAAGGGGTTGATGGTGCCGCCGAAATAGCCGCGCTGGAGCTGGGCGAACCAGGACGCTGCCAGCCCCTGGGCCGTGGCGAGCTGCAGGACGCGCAGGACATCGTGTGTGTTGGACGCAAACCGGTCCGTCGTGAAGGGCAGGCCCACCTCCTTCGCGAGGGCGGCGACCCGACTCTCCGCGGCGATGGCGTCGTCGATGGTGCCACCGTGCTTCTTCACGAAGATCTTCGGAATGGAGATCGTCGTGGTCCTGGCACCCGGGTCCAGCTCGAACGCGTGCAGCCTGAGGTCCAACGTGGCGTCCAGGTTCGCCTGCTTGAACCCGAGTTCCAGGCGACGGCGCCCCACGTAGCCCCACGGGCATCCGAGGTCGGTCCACATGTCGACGCGCACAGTGCTCATCTCGCTCCCCGCCTATGTGGGGGACTTCCCCCACATAGGAAGCTACCACGAAGTGGGGAAGATCATTCGTTTAGGTTACGCTGGCCGCATGACTCCCGGCGGCGGCAGCCCGAACAAGCCGTTGCGGGCCGACGCGGAACGCAACCGGTCCGCGATTCTGGCTGCCGCGGCGCGGCTGCTGGCCAAAAACGGCCTGTCGGTGTCCCTGGACGACGTGGCCGCCGAGGCCGGAGTCGGCAGCGCGACTCTCTACCGGCGCTTCAGCAGCAGAGACGAGCTCGCCTCGGACGTCCTGGGCCAGCAGATGGCCCAGTACGCCGCCCGGACCGAGGCAGAACGGGCCCGGTCCCACCACGACCCGTGGGGGGCCCTGACGTCGTACACCCACTTCGTGGTGGAACGCCAGATCGCCGATCGCGCCTTCGCCGAGGTCCTCTCCTCACCCGGGCTGGGCACCCCCGCGTTGCGTGAGGACCTCGACCGGACCTACCGGGACCTGCAGGCCATCGTGCAGAACGCACTGGACGCCAAGGTGGTGCGCCCGGACCTGCACTGCAGCGACCTGCTCATGCTCTTCCGCGCGGTCAACGGCCTGCTCGCCGCCGACGCCGCGACGGCCACCGAGGCGTGGCCACGGCTCGTGGCCACCTTCCTCGTGGCGTGGCGCAGCGACGGTCCCGCGCTGCCGCCGGTGTCCCCGGCGTGGGATCGAACCGAGGTCTGACCGGATCCCTCCTCGGTGGCCCCGTTGACGGCGGCGGCAAGCACCCGGCGCAGCCGGACATGTCGCAGTCGGGGTCTCCTGCCCAGACTGTTCCTACGGTGCGCCACAGCGGCGCAGCGCACCCGTGCGGTGTGGCTGTGGTCGGTGGATTGTGGCGTCCTATCCTGTCCGGATGCAGGAATCCACGGCGGGTCACGAACGTCCGGCGCGCGGCTTCGAGCTGATCTGCGAGATCGAGCCGCCGACCCGGCCGGACCTGACCCACGCCCGCCACCAGATCGGCGTCCTGAGCCCCGTCACCGACGCGTTCCTGATCCCCGACAACCACATCGGACGCGCGACGGTGTCGAGCATCGCCGTCGCCCACGAGGTGCAGACGATGGGGGGACGCAGCATCGCCTGCGTGAACTCCCGCGACCGTAACCTGCTGGGCTTTCGCCGCGACCTGCTCACCGCCGCGGCCTACGGCGTCGAGGAGTTCCTGTTCGTCCACGGCGACAAACCCACCGCCGGGAACCGGACCAGCGACCTGACCGTGCGCGCGATGATGGACGAGGCCCGCGCGGCCAGCGAGGATCCGGTCTTCGCGGACATGCCGGCGTTCCGGGTCGGCGCCGCGGCCGGCCTACGTCCACTGCCCGCATGGAAACGAGCGGCCGACTTCCTGTTCGTGCAGGTCAACTACTCGGTGGACGCCCTGCTGCGCTGGCGCGACGCCCATCCGGTCGAACTGCCGGTCTACGCCGGCGTGATGGTCCTCGCGAGCCCCGGGATGGCCCGCCGCCTCGCCGCGACCATCCCCGACATCGACATCCCCGACGACCTCGTCGAAGCGGTCGAACGGGACCAGACGGCCGGGGTCGAAGCGGCCTGCGACCAGGTGCTACGGCTGCGCGACAGCGGCGCCTTCGCCGGTGTGCACCTCGTTCCGGTCAGCCGCTACCGCCAGGTCGCCACCCGACTTGAGGACCTTCTCTAACCCCCCGGGCCGTTTCTCGCACGGTCCTGGTACCCCCTGCCGGATAGCGCGGCCGTAACCCCCCGCTGAAAGCGGTCAGGGAGCGGTAGCGGGCGATCACTGGACCCAGCGCCGGTGGCGATCCGTCTCGCGCGCGGCGGCGATCTTCCTGCCGCCCGCGGCCAGCCGGGCAGCCCGCAGGCAACCTGCTCGACGACGTCAGCGATGTGGAGAGCTCCTTGGCGGCTGGTGACCCGGACCCGAGCCCCGGGCCAACCGCGGGCCCGGGATAGGAGACCGGGCTGACGCCGGACGGTTCCGGGCACGGGCTGTCTCGCCCGCCCGTGCAGACGTGGGCGGGCGAGACAGCCCGTGCTGCGTGCGTGTTCTCCTGGGCGCCGCGGAGGGTCAGGCGCTCGGGATCGCGTCGAGGAAACCGTCGGCGACGGTGGTGCAGTCGACCTCACCCAACGCCGCGGCCTCCTCGGCGGTGAGCTGCCGGCGGGTGCCGTTCCGGATCTCGTAGATCTCCCCGTCGGTGTTGCGGGTCAGGTAGGTGTGGTCCCGGGGCACCAGCGCGAGGGTCGTGACGAAACCGAGCGGGGCGTCGATGAAGTCCGGTTGACCGAGCGCGGTGTAATCGGCGGCGCTGAGCGGATGCTCGGCGCCGGCGACGACCTGGTAGATCGTCGCGCTGAGGGGATCACGCAGGAAGTAGCTGCCGACAGGCGTACGGCTCGCGACGGCGTCGAGGAAACCCGCCGGCACGTCGACGTAGGCGGGGCTTCCGAGACTGGTGTACTCGGCCTGGGTCAGGGGGTACTTCGCCGCACCGAGGATCTGCCAGACGGTGTGCGTCACCACATCCCGCAGGAACGTGTCGTCGATCGGCAGCACGTCGAGAACGTCGACGAGCCGCGTGGGCACGGTGACCGACGACGGCGTGCCCAGGACATCCCAGTCCGCGGGGGTGAGACGGTACTTCGCGTTACCGGCGATGAGGAAACGGGTGCCGTCACCGATGCGCACCACCGTGCCGTCACGCATCAGCTCCGGCATGTCCTCGAGGGTGTCGGCGGGAACGTCGCGCACCTGCGGGGAACCGAGAGCGGCGTACTCCGCCGGGTCCAGCTCGAAGGGCACGCCACCCACGATGAGGTTGATACCACCGTCGGGCTCACGCACCAGGGAACCGTCCGAGTTCGGCGGCGGAGAACCGGCCGACCGGGAAATCCTCGCCATCACGAGCGCGGGCCGCGGGGCGTTGGCCGCCTTCCGGTAACGGATCGGCGTGTAGGTGCTGAGTTCGCTCCAGCTGTCGAAACCGAGCCTTCCCTGGTTGGTGGGTGCCGTCGGGTTCTCGACGGTCTCCCCGGTGTGGTTGAAGGAGTACACGTACGCGCCCGCGGCGTGGTTCGCCTTGTTCTTCCACTTCACGAAAAGCTCGATGTGCTCGCTCCTGAGCAGGGCGTCGCCGGGCTTGAGGTCATGCAGGCTCGGCAGGCGGACCTTCCCCGACCAGGAGGCGAAGGTGTACGTCGTGCGGCTGGACGACAGATGCCAGGCCATGGACACCAGGCCCGAGCAGTCCCGCCGGTACCTGCGCCCCCGCGGGTCGGGGGCCGAAGCCGACTGGGTGTAGGTCACCTTGTGGTTGACCCAGAACTGGGCCCGGCCGAGTATCTCCGTCCGGCCGATCTGCCCGTCGACGTTCGACCCGGCCGGGACCTGGTCCCGCGCGAGAATCCCGAGCTGGGCAGCCGAGAATTCCGTGTCCGTCATCTCCGTGTTCCTTTCCGAGGGATGGACGTTCAGGTGGGTTTCGGGTGCGCGTTCACACTCCGTCGAGTTCCGGCCGACCGCAGACCGAAATCCTCCGCGGCAGTCACCCGGAATCCGGTGACCGCCGTGGCGTCGCCGGTGTTTCGGCTTCTACCGGATGGTGGTGACCTCGCCTGCGCTCGACACCCAGTTAGGCGCGCAGCGGCAGCGGAAGGTTGTTGTAAGGAAGCCGACAGGAAGTGCCGGCGTTCCCCTCGAAGAGAAACGTTCGCGAAGTTTTGTCGCGGGAAAACTCCGCACCACGGCGATCTCCAGCACGGAAGCAACGCAGGCATCGGAACGGCCAGCCGCAGGATTCCCGCCACGACTCGTCGATTGCTGCCACATCCCCGGCGACGACCCGACCATCGACTCCTGCAACGTGGATGTCCGCCTTGCGCCGGTGGGCGTCAGCCGCGTGCGGCGAGCCAGGCCAGGCGTGCCTTCCTGGTGTCACCCGGGTCGGGCGTGGCGGCGTCGACGACCGACCGGGCGCCCAGGGGCTCCTCGAGCCGGACGATGGTGCTCCACGAGGTGTGCGACCATGGCGAGCAGCGCGAGCGGCCGGCTGCGCCGGCTCAACAGCGCCGCAGGTGACAACAGCGCCGCAGGTGACAGACATCGGACCCGGGTGAGCGCGGTCTGGACGGCCTGATCCGACCAGGCGGCGGACATGCGCACGGTGCCGGCATCGGCATCGCGGGGTGTGCCGACGACTCGGACACCATCCGCCCTACCTTTCGGAACCGCGACGCCTGCTTCGACTACCGCAGCGACACCCCGCCGGCCAGCGCGCGACCCCTACACCAATGCCGACACGGGATTCCGGCCGTGCCTCCCATGGCAGGCCCTGTACTCCAGCCCCCAGGAGATGGACGAGAAATCATGCCTGCCGTTCCAGTCCCACGTGCGGAAAGCGACGATGACCGTGATCCCGTCGCGGCGACGAGGGCCAGTTACGACCGCGTCGCCGGTGACTATGCGGCCCGCACCGCGCAGGTCTCGGCGCCGTTGGCCGCGTGGAGATCGGGTTTCTGCGACCTGTTGCCGGCCGCGGCGTTGATCGCGGATCTCGGGTGTGGTCCAGGCCGTGACCTTGCGGTCTTCTCCCATGCCGGGATGGCCGCGGTCGGCCTTGACCTGTCCGAGCAGATGCTGCGGCTGGCGCGGGCCGCCGGTGGCCGCACGGCCGCCGGCGACATCCGCCGCCCGCCCCTGAAACCGGCGGCCTTTCATGGCCTGTGGTCCAACGCCGCGCTGCTGCACGTTCCCCGCCGCGAGGTCGCCAGCACGCTGCGCGCCTGGCGATCGCTGCTGCGCGACGGTGGGGTGCTGGGCCTGTCCACCTCCCTCGGTGGTCGCGAGGGTTGGGAAGCCGCTCCCTACCGGGACGACTATCCGCCGTCGGTGGCGCTGCGACGCTGGTTCGTCCACCACGACCGTGACGACCTGCTGACCCTCATCGAACAGGCCGGCTTTGCGCTTCTCGCCGTCCAGCAGGAGCAGCGGCGCATGAGCTGGCTGCAGGTGAAGGCCATCGCTACCTGACCGCCCAGGAGCTGCCGGGACTCTGTTCGTGGTGCCGAAAAACCCCGGGCGGCGGTGGGCGGGCCGCTGCTAGGGTTGGCGCTGTCGGAGTCGCATGAGGGAGATGACGGTCCTATGGGTGCGGTGAGCGAGTTTCGCGATGCCCTCATCCGGGTCGCCGACTGAGACGGTTTCCCCCCGCCGCGGCCCGGGACATTCTCACCTCGTCCGGAGTCGCACATCATGCCAAGTACCATCTCCCGACCGAGCAGCATTCTCATCCTCGGCGGCACCCGTTTCGTGGGCCGCACCCTGGTCGAGGCCGCGCTGGCCGACGACCATCAGGTGACGCTGTTCCACCGCGGTCAGACCAACCCCGGGCTGTTCGGCGCGGCCGAGACGGTCCTCGGGGACCGCACCCGTGACCTGTCCGCGCTCGCCGGCCGCCGTTTCGACCTCGTCGTCGACGTCGCGGGCTACGACCCGCCGGTCGTGCGCCGCGCCCTCGACGCGCTGCGCGGCCGGGTCGGCCGATACGTCTACGTCTCCTCGCTGTCCGTGCTGGCCGACCAGAGCACCCCGCAGAACGAGGACGGCGACCTGCTGGAACTCGACGACGACACGGCGCCGGAGAAGCTCTACGGCGCGCGGAAGGCGGCCTGCGAACGGCTGGTGCGCGACGCCTTCGGGGCGCGGGCGCTCATCGTCCGCCCCGGCATGATCGTCGGACCGCATGATCCCACGGACCGTTTCGCCTACTGGCCGCGCCGGTTCGCCCGCGGCGGGCGCATCCTGCTGCCCGGGGACCCGGCGGACCTCGCCCAGTTCATCGACGTGCGCGACCTGGCGGGCTGGATCCTGCGCTCGGCGACGTCGGGGGTGGGCGGGGTGTTCAACGTGACCGGCCGACCGCTGGCGTTCGGCGCGTTCTTCGACGCCTGCCAGGCCCACGCCGGCGCGCCGGCCACGACGGTCTGGGCGTCGAGCGAGCGGCTGATCGCCGCCGGGGTCAACCCGTGGATGGGGATTCCCCTGTGGATCGCCGCACCCGGGTGCGAGGCCATCAACGAGGTCGACGTCTCGCGGGCGACGGCCGCCGGGCTGACGATCCGTCCGCTCGCGCAGACCCTGGCGGACACCCTCGCCTGGGACACCGCCCGCGGCGGCCCGGCGCAGGGCCACGAAGGCCTCGGTGAGCAGGAGGAACGCAGGCTCCTGCGCGAGCTGGTGGACTGACCCGCCCGGAAGAACTCGGCCCGACCGGGACGAAGAGCCGTCCCGGTCGGGCCGACGGGTCAACCCGGTCGGGTTGACCCGTCGGCCAGCCCCGTAGCCCTCGTGGTCGCCGGCTCGTCGTCGGGCACCGTCGCCTACTACTTGACTATGCCAGGTACTCGACTTAGTTTTCTTCCATGGTTCCGACGCATGACCCCCAGCTCCTCAAGGGCGTCCTGTCGTTGCTGTTGCTGCGGCTGCTCGCCGAGCGGGAGTCCTACGGCTACGAAGTCGTCCAGCGGCTGCGCGAGCTTGGGCTGAGCGACATCGGCGAGGGCAGCGTGTACCCGGCGTTGGCGCGCCTGGAACGCGAAGGTCGGCTGCAGGGGCGCCTGGTCGCCTCCCGCTCCGGTCCGGCCCGCAAGTACTACCGGCCGACCCCGGCCGGATCCCAGGCGCTGAGCGAGGGCACCGAAAGCTGGCTGTCGCTGGCCGCGGTGGTCCACCCCGTGCTGGTCCGGCGCCTTCCCGACCCATCCACCACCACCTTGCCCACCGCCACGGAGGACACCTGACGATGGCCACCTCGCCGAGCACGTTCGACCGCCTTCGTATCGAACGCGTCGTGTGGACGATGAACACCCGGCTGCAGGATCTGCCGCGCCGATCCCGGACCGCCCGGCGTCGGGAACTACGCGACAACCTCCACGCCGCCGCCGCGGACGTCGGCGCCCGCCAGGCCGTGCGACAGCTGGGTGACCTGCGCATCCTCGCGGCCGGCTATGTCAGCGCCGAGTACGGCGAGCTGTCGCGGCGGCCGTCCTGGACGGCCGCCGCCCTCACCCTCATCGCCGTCGAGGTCGTCATGATGCTGGTCGACCACGCCGGCCGGAGCGCCTTCGACGCCGGGATCACCACGGCGGCCCCCGATGCCACCGGCACCTTCCACTGGGCCGGCATCGCCTACCTGACCAGCGATGCCACGTTCACCTATCGCGACGGAACGCACACCTCCGTCGGAGGAGCCTGGACGCCGCTGGTCTACGTGCTCATGTTCGCCGGTGCCTTCGTCGCCGGGCGGATGTGGCGGCTGCTCGCCGCCTGGCAGCGCCAGCGTCACCTCACCGCGCTGGCTGCCGACGGGCAGAGATACGGCGACCAGGGCTGACTCCCCACCTCGCCGTGCGTTCTCCTTGCCGTCAAGCAGAGCGATTTCGGGAAAGCCGGCGCCGACGTCGCCGGCGAGGCGTTCAATTTGTTCGGTGAACACCGTACGGCCCAGGAACCGCGCAATCACCACGTCGTGCCCGGCGGCCAGGCGGATCCGCGCAGGCGCGATCGCGATCGCGCGGGCGAGAAGCCCGGCCGCCTGCGGATCAGCCCGCCCATCACCGCGCAGGCTCCGCACCCGATCGATGTCGAGCCTGCGGGCCGGCGGATGCTTGTCGAGGGTACCTGCGGGCCGGCGTGGACTTGGCGCACCTCGGCGGCCCGTTGAGCAACAATCGAAGCAGGGCGGAAACGAAGGCGGGAACGAAAGCGAGTCCGCAGGCGTCCACACCCTGCCGTCACCGGCTCGGGCTGCGGGTACGTGGCTGCGGGGTCACGACAGGCCGTGGTCGGCAGGGATGTTCCCGGGGGCTGTTTCCGGGGGCTGTTTCCGGGAACAGCCGGAACCGGTACGAATATCGAACTAGCGTTCGACATGGTGGGGGGGTGTGTGTTGTGCTGGCTGGTGTGGAGCAGGGCGTGGCGTGGCGAATCGAGGTCGCCTGGGACGGCGAGCACCGCTACATCGCCGACGTGTGCGGCTGGCGGTTGACCGACGATCCCGACGGGGCGCGCACGTGGCCGACCCGGCTGCAGGCCGTCCGCGAGGCCAGCGCGTTCACACGCGCCCAGGCGTGGCGCATCGAGTACGGCGGCGCCGCGATCGCCCCGGTGCCGGCGGCGACCGGCGGCCCAGGCCCGACGGCGGGCGAACGGCCCCGGTGGACGTCACCGCAGTAGGAGAAACGACGGGCACGGCGACGTCGGCAGGGTTCCGCGGCGCCCGCACAGGGTCAGCCTTCCAGAAAGACGAGATGTTCCGGGGCGACGGTCAGGGTGACCTTCTCCTGCGGCGGCCTGCGCCGCGTCAGACCCGGCCGCGTCAGACCCGGCCGCGTCAGACCCGGCCGCGCCGGCGCGGCGCTGTGCGCTCGCGGGCCCAGTCGTACCAGGACGCCGGCAGGTCGGGGGCGTCCAGCACCGCCGCGGCCAGCCCAGCGTCGTGCCCGTGGTAGGCGCGGGCGAGCGCGCTGACCCCGACCGCCGTCGGCGCACCCGGCGTGACGTCGATGGCGTCGCCGGCGCCCAGCTCCCCCTCGACCAGCACCCGCAGGTAGATCCCCGGCCGCCCGGCGGTGGCGAACCGCCGCGGCAGGCTGCGATCGGCGAACCGGATCCCGAGCTTGAAGCACGGGATGCGCGGCTGGGCGACCTGCAGCCGCGCCGACCCGATCGACCACCTCTCGCCGACGACGACGCCGGCCGCGTCCAGCCCGGCGATGGTCAGGTTCTCCCCGAACGCCCCCATCGGCACGTCACGGCCCAACTCCCCCGCCCACCAGGTGAGATCCTCCAGGGTGTAGGCGTAGACGGCCTTGTCCGGACCACCGTGGTTGACCAGGTCCGCCTGACGGTCACCGTCGAGGTTTCCGCGGCGCACCGCGACCCGCCCGGCCACCGGCTCCTTCCAGATCGCCGTCATCACCTCGCCACCGACACCACCGCCGGTGCCGCCGTCACCACCGGTGCCGCGGGGGACGGCGCGGGGTAGACCCACGTTGACCGACACCACCCGTGGGCCTCGCACCCCACCGATCGGGCCGTGCACACCACTCATCCCGGCCTCCCGACCTCGCCCCCCGCGGAGCTTTCCACCAGGACGTTTCTACATCGCCGCAGGCACCGGCACATCCCGTCCGCCCTCGCCGCCCGCACCCCGCACCCCGCGACCCGCAAGCGACACCGGTCACCCCGGGCAGAGCTATACGGTGGAAATCGTTACCACAAGGACGGACAGTGACGAGGCCGCACGGTCGGATCCGGGCCATCGCGACGAAGGGTGAACAAGCCGTGACCAGCTTCGAGGACGCCGCCGCCCTCAGCCGCACCGAAAGCGGACTCGCCGTCATCTCCACGCTGCGCGACGACGGCGGCATCCAGGCCTCCGTCGTCAACATCGCGTTCATGCGCCATCCGCTGACCGATCTCGAGGTCGTCGCGTTCGTGACTTACGGCGCGGTCAAACTCGCCCATCTGCGGGCCCGCCCGCAGGCCAGCGCCACCGTGCGCGCCGGCTGGCGGTGGGCGACCGTCGAGGGCACCGCCGAGATCATCGGCCCCGACGATCCGCGCCCCGGGGTCGACGCCGTGCGGCTGCGGCTGCTGCTGCGCGAGGTCTTCCTCGCCGCCGGCGGCACCCACGACGACTGGCACACCTACGACCGGGTGATGGCCGAACAGCGCCGCACCGCCGTGTTCCTCACCCCCACCCGCATCTACGGCCCCTGACCCGCAGGTACCGTCCCTGGGCCCGCGGCCACGGCCCTGCGACCCGCAGGCTCCCTATCCGGCGACCGGCGCCGGCCGGGGGGCGCGCAGGCGGTGACGGTCGAGCCAGGCGCTGACGGCGGCGGCGATCGCGCCGGGCTGGTCCTCGGGGGCGTGGTGGCCGGCCGGCCCGCACGCGACGACGTCCAGGGCGGCGATGTTCGCCGCGCACCAGTCCACCGCCTCCGGGCCGATCATCAGGGTCGGCGACGAGTCGAAGGTCATCAGCAGTTTCGGGACGTCGACGCTGGCCGCGAGCCAGGCGTCGTAGGCGCGGACGCGGGCGACGACGTCGGCGGGTTCGCCGTCGAGTGGCATCGCCCGCGGCCAGGCCAGCATCGGGCGGCGGCTGGCCGGCGTCGGATACGGCGCCCGGTAGACGGCCAGGTCGGCGTCGGCGAGCGGGGTGCGCACCCCCTGGGTGTAGGCGCCGTCGAGGAACTCGTTGCGCTCGAGCACCATCGCCTCGCCGACGCCGGGGGTGCGCAGCGCGGTGAACCGGGCCCGGCCCGCCGCCGGGAACTCCGCCCAGCTCATCGGCCGCAGGATCGTCTCCAGGAACGCCACCCCGCGGACGCGGCCCGGGTGGCGCGCCGCCCAGTCGAAGGCGAGCGCCCCACCCCAGTCGTGGCCGACGAGCACGACGTCGTCGACGCCGACCGCGTCGAACCAGGCGTCGAGGTAGCGGGCGTGGTCGTCGAAGGTGTAGGCGAGGTCCGGTTTGCCGGAGCGGCCCATCCCGATCAGGTCCGGGGCCAGCGTGCGGCCCGGGGCTGCGAGGTGCGGCAGGACGCGGCGCCACAGGTAGGACGACCCCGGGTTGCCGTGCAGGAACACCAGCGGCGTGCCGGCCCCGGCGTCCTCGAAGTACAGGGTCGAGTCAAGCACAGTGATCGTCGGCATGACGGCTCCGTTATCTTTCGAGCGGCGGGGTGGTCTCCAGCGGGCCGGCGTGCGGCGCACCGGCATCCGGGGGCGTGGCAAGCAGGGGCGTGGCGAGCAGGGTGGTCAGGTCGGCGACGAACGCGTCGGCGCGTTCGCCGTGCAGGCCGCCGAGCGGGGCGAGCAGCTGATCGAGCAGCCGCTGCACGACGTCGATCGCGGCGCGGGCGACCTCCACCCCGCGGTCGGTGAGGACCAGGCGCATCGCGCGGGCGTCGACCGGGTCGCGGTCGCGGGTGAGCAGGCCGTCGGCCTCCAGCGCCCGGGCCAGCTTCGACACGTACAGCGCCTCCAGGCCGGTGTGCTCGGCCAGCCGGCGCTGGCTGGGCGCCTGCCCGCCGCGGCGCAGCCCGTACAGCGAGCTGAGCAGCACGTACCGGGCGTGCGTCAGGCCGAGGGGCGCCACGGCCCGGTCGACCGCGACGCGCCACTGCAACGACAGCCGCCAGACGAGATAGCCGGCCGCCGAACGGCCCCCCGCGCTTTCCACCCCATAAACAGTACATGGCTACTAAGTACATGGCTACTAATCTGTCCGCCGTCGGGATCATCACCACGATCGGCATCACCGGTCCCGAAGCCACCCGCAGCGACCGACCAGCCCCGCGCACGCCGGTGCCGGCTCCCCCACCGCGGCCGGATCACGGTCATCGTCGCGGGTGGCGCCCGTCCGCGACGCCGACCACGTCACCGGGAGCATGGTGGTGGGCGGGGCTGGTGTGGATGGTCGCGGCGGACAGGCGGCGGACGTGGCGCAGCAGGTGGGCTTCGGCGGCGTGGGCGACGTCATGGGCGGCGCTCAGCGTCAGGTTCGCGGCGACGGTGACGTCGGCTTCGGCGCGCAGGGTGTGACCGATCCAGCGCAGCCGCAGCTCGCGGACGGTTTCGATGCCCTCGGTGTGCAGGAGGGTGGTGGTGGCTTCGGCGACCGTCTCGGGGTCGACGGCGTCCATGAGCCGGGCGCCGACGACGCGGGCGGCGCAGCGTAGGACCCCGAGGATCGCGACGGTGATGGCCAGGCCGACGACGGGATCGGCCCAGTGCCAGCCCGCGCCGACGCCGGCGGCGCCGAGCAGGACCGCGAGGCTGGTGAAGCCGTCGGTGCGGGCGTGCAGGCCGTCGGCGACGAGGGCGGCGGAGCCGATCTGGTGGCCGACCCGGATGCGGTAGCGGGCGACGATCTCGTTGCCGAGGAAGCCGACGAGCCCGGCGGCGGCGACGACGGCGAGGTGGTCGATGCGCTGGGGATGAAGCAGGCGGTCGATCGCGACCCAGGCGGCGAGCACACTCGACAGGGTGATCACCACGAGGACGACGAGGCCGGCGAGGTCTTCGGCGCGGCCGTAGCCGTAGGTGAACCGGGTGGTGGGCGGGCGGCGCGCGAGGGTGAAGGCGATGAGCAGCGGGACCGCGGTCAGCGCGTCGGCGACGTTGTGCAGGGTGTCGCCGAGCAGCGCGACCGACCCGGACAGCACCACCACGACGGCCTGCAGGACCGCGGTCAGGCCGAGACCGGCCAGGCTGATCAGAAGGGCACGGCGGCCGGCGGCGTCGGCTTCCAACGCGTCGTCGATCTGGTCGGCGCTGTCATGGCCGTGTCCCCCGGCCATGTCCGACAGGCCGTGGCGAAGCCGCGCCCACCGCCCGCCCGCGTGCTGGTCCTGCCCATCCTCGTGCCCGTGGCCACCGTGATGGTCGTGCGTGGGGAGCTCATGATGGTGGCCACTGTCCATGTCCCGCGACGATAGACGAAAACGATCAATGCGGCATGGTGGCAGCTGCCACCCCCTCGCACCTGCTCCGACGGTGCGTTCCGCGGGTCGCGCTGGCCACTCGGAGCGCTCGGACCGCGTGCGATGGCCACGTCGCTGCCCATCCCGCGGCCCGGCGGGCGGCTGACGGTTCGTCACCGGAACCAGTTCGGGACGATGCGTGCACATCCGTCCATCCCGTCCCGTCCCCTGCCGATAGGGTGACCATCTGGTGGCATTAGCGTGAGGGGGCAGGGCGATGGTGGACCCAGGTGCTGACACGGGCTCGGCGGGTAGGACGCTACGGACGGATCTGCCGCACCCGGCGCGGATGTATGACTACTACCTCGGCGGCAAGGACAACTTCCCGGCCGACCGGGAGGCCGCCGAGCTGGCGATCGCGGCGTTTCCGAACGCGCGGGTGACCGCCCGGGAGAACCGCGCCTTCATGACGCGGGCGACGCGTTACCTGGCCACGCAGGCAGGGATCGACCAGTTCCTCGACGTCGGGACGGGGATCCCGACGTCGCCGAACCTGCACGAGGTGGCCCAGAGCATCGTCTCCGAGGCCCGCGTCGTCTACGCCGACAACGATCCGATCGTGCTCACGCACGCCCGCGCCCTGCTCACCGGCACGCCGCAGGGCCGGACCGCCTACATCGACGCCGACATCCGCGACCCGGGCGCGATCCTCGACTCGCCCGAGCTGCGCGCAACCCTGGACCTGGCCCGCCCGGTCGCCCTGTCCCTCGTCGCGATCCTCCACTTCGTTGCCGACGAGGAGGATCCCCACGCGATCGTGCGTCGCCTCGTCGACGCGTTGCCGTCGGGGAGCTGGCTGGTCCTCACCCACGGGACCGGGGACTTCGACCCGGAAGCCGAGGAGTTCGCGGCCGCCTACCGCAAGCGTGGTCTGCCGTTCCAGCTCCGCACCCACACCCAGGTGGAACGCATGTTCGACGGGCTGGAGCTGGTCGAACCGGGCCTGCTCCTCGCGCACCACTGGCGGCCCGACGACGACCGGTCCACCTCCCTGCGCGACGCGCAGGTCGGCATCTACGGCGGGGTCGCCCGGAAATCGTGATCGTTGAGGGTGTGTGCCCACGCCTCGACGATCGAAGGAGCGTGCATGTCCGTGGCCCCGTTGCACCAGGTCCTGGCAGATAACCGCTATCCGGGGCGGGGCGTGCTGTGGGCGAGAACCCTCGACGGCGCGCTGCACGGCGGGTACTTCCTCACCGGACGCAGCGCCGCCTCCCAGGCCCGCAGGCTGCTGCGACAAGACGCAGAGCTGATCGTCGCAGCGACCGGCGCAGCCGCACACGATCCGCTGCGCCACTATGTGGCCGCCTGTGAACGCGGCGGCTGGCTCGTGTTCGGCAACGGAGAACAGGTCGCCGCGGTGGCGGACCGGCTGGAAGCGGGACAGCCGCCGGCAGCGGCACTCGACGGGCTGGACTACGAGCCCGACCCGCCGATCTTCACACCCCGGATCACCGTGGCGACGGATCTGCACGCGGCGCGGGGCGCCTGGTTCGGCGCCGCCCGTCGCAGCCGCGGCGCCCGGACGGCAACCGACGTGCTGATGCTCGCCGTCCGCGACCTGGAACCGGGGGATGTCGTGATGATGACGACGTACCGCTGCGACGGCCACGACATCGCGACTGGGGAGCCGTTCGTCGACACGCGGACCGCGGCGGCCGACCGGGAGGCGCTGCTGGCCGAGGTGTGGGATGCGCTGACCCCGCAGCTGCGCGTGGCGGCCGCGGTCTTCACACCGGGACAGCTCGCCGACGCCGCCATCCGCACCGCAATCCCCTGAAGCCGCGCCCATGACCACCGGTTCCACTGACCACCAGTTCCACCGGCCGCCGACCCTCGCGTAACCGGACGAGGACGGGTGAACGCCGACGCCGCGGAGGAGGACATTCAGAATGGGTGGTGAACAGTGATCAGTCCTGGTGACGTCGACTACGACCGACACGGTGGCGGCTACGCGACGCAACGGCGGACGGACCCGCGGATCGAAGCTCGGGTACATGCCGCCCTCGGGGACGCGCGTACCGTGCTCAACGTGGGGGCGGGTGCCGGATCGTACGAGCCGACGGATCGGTATGTGGTCCCGGTCGAACCGTCGGCCGCGATGCGCGCACAACGCCCCGGCGGCGTGGCGCCGGCGGTGAACGCCGCCGCCCAGGACCTGCCGTTCGACGACGACTCGTTCGACGCCGCGATGGCCATGGTGACCGTGCATCAGTGGTCCGACGTCCAGCGTGGGCTGCGGGAGCTGCGGCGGGTCAGCCGTGGTCCCGTCGTGGTGCTCACCTTCGACGGCGACGCGCTCGACCAGCTGTGGCTGGCGCAGTACACGCCGGAACTGGTCGCGGCCGACCGCCGCCGGTTTCCCGACATCAGCCTGGTCCGCGCGCTGATCGGTACACGGGTGCAGGTCGAGGCGGTGCCGATACCCCTCGACTGCGTCGACGGGTTCACCGAGGCCTTCTACGCCCGACCGGAGATGTTCCTCGATCCGGCGGTGCGCCGAGCGCAGTCGGTGTGGGGTTTCATCAGCGACGCCGACGAAACCCGGGCGGTCGACCACCTCCGGCGAGATCTTGATTCCGGGAGCTGGGATCAGCGACACGGGCACCTGCGGACCCAACCGGAGTTCGTCGGAGCCCTCAGACTCCTCACCGGCCATCCATAACGGGGCGACCGGCGGTCACCTGACCGGTTCGAGGCTGACAGCAAGATCGCGGATCTCCTGGTGGCCGCGGCCCTGGATCCAGACCTGGGTGCCGGCCCGCTCGAACCGCAGATGGCCCTGCTCGGGATCGTCCTCGGGCGACCACCAGCGCGCCGGGGTGCCGTCGGGCAACGCGATCGCGTCCCACTCCGCCGGGTCCGCCATCCCGGCCCCCCGAGACTGGACGAACCACAGCAGACGGCCGAGCGGGCGTCCCCCGGCGGGATGTGCCACCACCACGATCCCGTCCCCGTCCCCGTCCCCGTCAGTGTCAGTGTGGATGCTGCCGTAGTAGGCCGCGTCGCGCGGGCCGAGCAGGGTGAAGTCCGCCTCGCCGGCCAGCCCTGCCAGCGGCCGCGGCTGGTAGAAGGCCGATTCGGTGTCCTCAAGGACGCCGACGGTGTCCGGGTCGAAGCGGGCCGCGTCGAGCGGCCCACCGACCTGCGGGTCGCGCAGGGCGGGGAGACCGCGGCGGGCAGCCCACGCCCCACCTGGGTCGCCCTCTGCGCCGCGACGCGCGCCTCGTTGTCGACCCGCCAGTGAAGCTCGGCATGCAGAGAGGTCCACCGCTCGGCGCACGTGAACATCGCTTCCAGTGTGTCTCCCAACAGACTCATGACCAACACCGTGACACAGATGCGACGGACCGCACCGAGAGACGACCGCCAGCGTCATTGTGGGAAAGCCACAAGGACAGGGCGCCGACCTCGGCGCCACCAGAGCTGGGCCAGGCGCGGCGCGGCTGCGAAGGTGGACCCGACAACGGCAGCGGGACCAGGCATGACCGTCCCGCACCACCGCGCAGCGAACGGGAGACAGGCTGGTGCACGACAAGATCGTGGTCACGGGGATCGGTGCGATGACTCCGCTCGGAGGCGACCTCGACGACACCTGGAGCGGGCTGCTCGCGGGCCGTTCGGGCGTCACGGTCCTCGACGACGACTGGGCTCGGGACCTGCCCGTCCGCCTCGCCGCGCGGCTGCCCGTCGACCCCGGCGCGTCGCTGCCCCGCAAGGAAAGCCGCCGCCTCGACCGCTGCGAGCAGATGGCGATCGTCACCGCCCGCGAGGCCTGGGCGCACGCCGGGCGGCCCGGCGTCGACCCGACGCGCCTCGCCGTCGTCATCGGCACCGGCTACGGCGGGGTGGCCTCCACCCTCAGCCAGCACCGCATCGTCGAAGCCGGCAACGCCCGCAAGATGTCCCCCCACGCGATCATCATGCTGATGGCCAACGGGCCGGCCGCCTGGGTCAGCATCGACCTCGGCGCCCGCGCCGGCGCCCGCACCCCGATCAGCGCCTGCGCCTCAGGCGCCGAGGCGATCGCGGTCGGCATGGAGATGATCCAACACGACCTCGCCGACGTCGTCGTCGCCGGCGGCGTCGAGGCCGCCATCGACAACCTCCCCCTCGCCGCGTTCGCGCAGATGAGAGCGCTGTCGACCCGCCACGACGACCCCGAGGCCGCCTCCCGCCCCTTCGACGCCGACCGCGACGGCTTCGTCCTCGGCGAAGGCGCCGGCATCATCGTGCTCGAACGGGAGTCCTTCGCCGCCGCCCGCGGCGCCCGGGTCCACGCCGTCGCCGCCGGCGCCGCGGTCAACTCCGATGCCCTCGACATCGTCACCGCCGACCCCGCCGGGCAGTCCCGCGCCATCAGCACCGCCCTGATCCGGGCAGGCCTGGCCCCCACCGACATCGGCCTCGTGCATGCCCACGCCACCTCCACCCCCGTCGGCGACCCGCTCGAGGCCGCGGCGATCGCCGAGACCATCGGCACCCACCCGGCGGTCACCGCGACGAAGTCGATGACCGGCCACACCCTCGGCGCCGCCGGCGCCATCGGCGCGATCGCGACGATCTGCGCCCTGCGCGACGGCGCGATCCCCCCGGTGCGCAACCTCGACCGCCTCGACCCGGCGATCAAACTCGACATCGTCACCGGCGCCGCCCGCCACGACACCGTCCACGCCGCCGTGGCCAACGCGTTCGGCTTCGGCGGCCACAACGCCACCCTCGTGTTCACCACCGCCTGACGAGCGACCACGCCTGACGACCCACCACCGTCTGGCCTACGACCGTCTGGCCTACGACCGCCCGACCCACGACCGGGGCTGGTCGCGCCACCACGGCGGCCCCGCCCCCGCAGTCCGTCCCATCGGGCGCGGGGGCACGAGCGGCGCATTTATTTAGAGGTTGTCTCGGGTGGGGAGTTTCTGCCAGCAGGTGATCGCGGCGGCGAGGCAGAGGAACCCGAGGAAACTGTGGCCGCCTGCGTTCGTGGGCGATGCGGCGCCGGCGTGGGAAACGACTTTTTTCGCCCGCAGGCTGGCCGCGTCCACGATCACCGATGACCAGTCGACCTGCCCGGCGATCCCGTGGGCGTCGAGGATCGCCCGGTGCAGCCGGGGCCACACGCCCGCCGGTTCCAGGCCTGGAACCGGCGGTGCGCCTATGTACCCGGGCGACCACACAAGACGCGCTCTTATGCGCGGGATCCAACACCGTTGACGGTCACCGTGGCTGCCCACGCCGCGTCGGCGCTTTCACCCGCGTGGTCCTCACCCGTGAGGACGAACGATGTGTGCCTTCCTGGCCTGCGTGCCAGCGGATTTTGGGGTTCTGGCGCTATCGCCGATTCGTTTCCTTGGAATGCCCGCCCGGGCCGGGCGCAAGCCATCTCATTCAGTCATGCGCGGCATTTCTTCACGCTGACCACTGCGGCGCGTCGCTTCCGTGGTTCACGCGGACTTGATATTTTCCGCCGCGGCGGACGGACGCCCTGCTCTTGTGGCCTGTCGCGATCTCCCGTTTCTTGCATCACTTTTCGGAAGTTGAAGGACGTATGAGACCCTGCGTGCGGCGACACCTCATGATATCGATATCGATGCTGCTGGCCAGTTTTTCCTTCGTCATGCCGGCACTGGCCGAAACGGCGCCAACCCAGCCGATCACGGTCGGTCTCGGCAGCCACGGCACGGACCCGTCCGATGGACCAAACGCGAAGCAGCTCACGGTCGACACCTACAACCTGTATCTTGGCGCCGATCTCACTCCGATCATCACCGCCCCGGACCGGCAGGAGATGGTCCGTCGGACCAGGATCGCCTACGAGCACGTGCTGTGGGCCGACTTTCCGGCGCGGGCACGGGCGATCGCGCGGCTACTCGCCCGGCAGCGGCCCGACGTGCTCGGCCTGCAGGAGGTCGCGCTGTGGAAAGAGGGCCCGATCGGTGGTCCGCTGCGCACTACTGTCGATTACCTGCCCATCCTGCTGAAGGCGCTCGAGAAATACGGCCTGAACTACGAGGTCGCCGCGGAGAACACCAACTTCTCCGGCCAGTTGCCGATCAGCGCCACCAGACAGGTGAGCTTCACCGACCACGACGCGATTCTTGTGCGAACCGACACCCCCGGCCGGTGGCGAGTCAGCCATTCCGAGTCGCACGAGTACGTGGCTCGACTGACTGTCCCGACTGCGGCTGGGCCGTTCACGATTCCGTACGGCTGGTCGGCAGTCGACGTGACCGCTCGGGGCCGGACGGTACGAGTCGCCAACACCCATCTGGAGCCCACCAGCCCGCAGATCCGTAACGCCCAGGCGAACGAGCTTCATGCCGCACTCGCCACCGCGGCACACCCGGTGGTCCTGCTCGGCGATCTGAATTCGCCACCGAGTGACTCCGCCGGCCCGTATGGCCAGTTCACCCAGGGCGGATATACGGACGCGTGGGCGGCGATCCACGGCCCGGCCGGCGGCTTCACCGCCATGCAGATCGAGCTCGATGCTGTACCCTCGACCCTTGATCGGCGCATCGACTACGTGTTGTATCGACCCACGCATCCCGAGCACCCCGACCTCGAACAGGTCCGGGCGGCACGGGCGATTGTGATTGGCGACAAGCTGCGCGACCGGACCCCTTCCGGGCTGTGGCCCTCCGATCATGCGAGTGTCGTAGCCGCGCTCGCCATTTCCCGGCAACGGCATTACCCCCACAATGTTTCGGCGGCGCACCGGAACACGCGGAGCACCTTTAGTGGGTCCGTGGCGTAGGCGAGGTCCAGAGGTCCGGCCCGAACTGCTACCGGACGAGGTAGCTCTCGATGTGGTCGATCACCGCTGACACGGCCTGCCGGTAGGCGGTGCTCGACCGGCGGACCTGGGACAGCAGCATGCCGCCCTGGAGGGCGGCCAGCACGGCGGTGGCGAGCGCGGCGATATCGGCGCTCTCGCTCAGCTCGCCGCGTGCCTGCATGCGCGCGAGTCCCGAGCCGATCTCGCAGCCGCCTTCGCAGTACGAGAACACGACGGGACCGGTCCTGTCCCGTTCCTACCTCGAGTGGTTCTGGGGCGCCTACCTCAGCACCCCCGACCAGCGCGCCGACCCGCGGGTCTCACCGGCGCGCTGCGACGAACTGGCCGGGCTCCCGCCCGCCGTCATCCGCACGTATGCAGAGCAGGGGCCTGGCACGGGATCACCCGCGCTCCGGCCGGCGGCTTGCGGCGCTCGTGACCCTTCCTCAAAAGGGTTGGCGACGACATGCACGCTTCTGCCAGGGTGGACCGATGGTCGACGAGGTTCCCGACGGTGACGAGGTTCCCGACGGTCTGGTGCTGCGCCATCCCACCCCGGACGACCAGCGGCGTGTCCTGGCCGTCATGGACGCCTGGTGGGCGGGTTTTCAGGGCGACGCCGGGTCGCTGCAGCGCAGCCTGCTGCTCCCCCGGTTGTTCTTCCAGCACTTCACCGCCAGCAGCTTCCTGGTGGAACGCGACGACGGCCGCCTGGCGGCGTTCCTCATCGGGTTTGTGTCGCCGTCCCAGCCCGAGGTCGCCTACATCCATGTCGTCGGGGTCGATCCGTCGCTGCACCGCCGCGGTGTGGGCGCGCTCCTCTACCGGCGGTTCTTCCACCTGGCGGCCGCCCGGGGCTGCCGCCGGGTGCAGTGCGTCACCAGCCCCGGCAACACAGCCTCGCTGGCGTTCCACACCGGCCTCGGCTTCCAGATCGACCCCGGCGACACCACGATCGACGGTGTCGCCGTCCACCGCGACTACGACGGCCCCGGGCTTCCCCGCGTCGCCTTCACCCGGGAGCTCACCGACCGGGAGCTCACCGGCCCGACCTCGCCGCCCCCACCACCGGCGATCAGAGACGTGCGGGTCTGCTTCCTCGGGGATTCCTTCACCGCGGGTGTGGGCGATCCCGCCGGCCTGGGCTGGGTCGGCCGCCTGGCCGCACGCACCGAGAACAGGGCCCTGCAGCTCACCGCCTACAACCTCGGGATCCGCGGGAACACCTCGGCGCAGATACGGGCCCGGTGGCGCCAGGAGTGCCTCCCGCGCCTGTCCGAGGCGCCGCAGGCCCGGCTGGTGCTGTCGTTCGGCGTCAACGACATGACCCACGACGGCCAGGGCCTGCGTGTCCCTCCCGAGAGATCGGTGGCCAACCTGACGGCGCTGCTCACCGAAGCGCTGCCGACCCTGCCCGTCCTGATGGTCGGACCGCCGCCCTCGGGGGACCCGGGTAGAGACGAACGCGTCGCCGCACTCGACGAGCAGTACGCCCGTGTCTGCGCAGCGAAGGACGTTCCCTACATCACCGTGTTCGCCGCGCTGCAAGAGCAACCGTCCTGGCAGCAGGGGATCGCCGCCGGCGACGGCGCCCACCCCGCGGCGGCCGGCTACGAGCAGCTCACCCATCTCCTCGTCGACCCGTGGCGACGCTGGCTCGACGATCCCCGGTCCGGATGCCGGGAACGGTGAGTCGAAGTCGGTCAGCACCGCGCGGGCCAGCCGGTTGGCGGCCAGCACGTCGGTGCACCGACCGACGGTATCCGCACCTCATCCTCGACGGACACCCGGTAGTACGCCCTACCTCGGTGTCTGGAAGCCGCCGATCTTCTGCTCGAGCAGTTCGGCCAGCCGCAGCGGGGTGCGGTCCTCGAACATCGGACCGATGAGCTGCACTCCCACCGGCAGGCCATCGGGGGACCGGCCCGCGGGTATGGCGGTGGCAGGCAGGCCGGGCATGGTAGCCAGACCAGCCCAGACAAGCTGGTCGAAGTACGGGTACTCGACGCCGTCGATGTCGATCCGGCGTTCCCGCGGATCGGGGTTGTGGTCGTGACCGAACGCGGGAGTGGGCGTGATCGGACACACCACGGCGTCGAACTCGGCGAACAGCTGCCGCCAGCCGTGACGGTGGAGCTCTCGATGGTTGTTGGCCTCGATCCAGTCGCGGTGGCTGAACACCATGGCGCGCAGCCGCGCCGCGTCGAGACTCCGGTCGTCTGCGCTCAGTCCGGCGGCGCGGGTCCGCAGCTGCTCGTACGCCTCGACGGGAAAACGCGCGACAGAGCCCGAGAACAGCAACTGCGTGTAGAGCGTCGCGGCTTCGGTCAGGTCGGGCAGCAGCGCAGTGTGCCGTTCGACGCGGGCGCCGCCGTCGGCAAGTGCGTCGGCCACCCGGTTCACGCCCGCCCGCACAGCGAACCCGGTCGCAAGGAGCGGATGCTCGTCGAGGACCAGGACCCGGAAGTCGCCGAGCCGCTCGTGGCGCGCGGGCGGCAACGTCACGTCGTGCGCCACGCCGAGCGTCAGCGGGTCCGGTCCGGCCATGACGTCGAGCAGGAGCGCGAGGTCGCGGGCAGTGCGCGCCATCGGACCGACGACGGCGAGGTCGAAGTCGACCGGCAATGGCGGTGCCGGCGGCGCGACCATGCCGCGGGTCGCCGCCAGTCCGAGTGTCGGCTTGTGCGCGTAGATGCCGCAGAAATGCGCGGGGGTGCGCAGCGAACCGGCGAGGTCGGAGCCGATGGACAGCGCGCAGAATCCGGACGCCAGGGCCGCCGCTGATCCGCCGGAGGATCCGCCCGGCGTGCGATCGTGATCCCACGGATTGTTGGTGGTGCCGTAGATCTCGTTGAAGCTCTGGATATCCTGCAGCCCCAGGGGCACATTGGTCTTACCCAGCACCACCGCGCCCGCGGCCTTGAGCCGCGCCACCTGTACCGCGTCCTCGGCCGGCACGTAGTCCCGGTGCGCCGGCATGCCCCAGGTCGTGGGCAGCCCAGCCATGTTGTAGGACTCTTTGACCGTCACCGGAATACCGAGCAGCGGCCGGACCTCGCCGCGGGCGCGCGCCTGGTCGGCACCGCGCGCGGCGGCCCGCGCACGGTCGAAGTCCGGCACACAGATCGCGTTGATCACCTTGTCGTCGCGCTCGATACGGGCGATCGCCTCATCGGTCAGTTCCGCCGAGGTCACTTCACCGGCACGCAATGCGGCCGCCAGCTCTTCGGCCGTCCGAAAACTCCACTCCATGAATCCGACGCTACCGGCCTCCGAAGAAGGTCATGAAATGCCGCTTCGCGCAACAGAAAATTCGCCGCGTTGGCGGCGGCGGAGTGCACGCGGGTGTTCTCCGATTCCGTCCCACCGGCCAGACCACCTGACCCGGACGAATCCCGACCCGCCCGAATCGGAAACTCAGACCGTCCGCTCGGGTAGCGAGGCGGCGCGGGACCGCCGGGAACGCCGGGAACGGCCACCACCCGGTGCTTCACCACCGCCGCGAGGGTCGCCAGCACCGGGTGCGCCATCGGGTACGCCGCCGCCACCGCCGCCACGGCGTGGCTCGCCGGCCGCCCGGTCCGCGCCCAGACCGCGGGCGATGCCGCACGGATCGTCATGCGGGGGGGTGCACGGCTCGCACTCGGACTCGATCGTCACATGGGTGATGGCGTACCGCTCGGCGAGCATCGCCTTGATCCCATCCGACACCGCCCGTGCCTGCGCGAGGCTGGGATGACCGTCGTGCGCACCGTCGAGATGACCCAGCTCCAGATGCACCGACGCGGCGAACACCCGGTCGGACAGGCTCCACACATGCAGGTCATGCACGTCGAGGACATGGGTGTCGCGCAGGATGTCCGCGCGCACCGCGGCGACGTCCAGGCTTTCCGGCGTCGACTCCAGCAGCACCCGCGACGCACTGACCAGCAGCTTCACCCCCTGCCCGGCAATCAGCAGGGCGATCAGCAGCGACACCAGCGGGTCCAGCCAGTACCAGCCGCCGACCAGCCAGATCACCAGACCCGACGCGGCGACCGCCACCGACACCGCCGCGTCCCCGACCAGATGCAGCACGGCCGCGCGGATGTTCAGGTCGGCATCGCGTTCGTGGATGACCAGGGCGCTCGTCGCGTTGACGACCGCGGCCGCCAGCGCGACGGCGACGACCACCGGGCCGTCGACCGGACCGTGCTCGCCGAGGCGGCGCAACGACTCGACCGCCAGCAGTGCCGTCACCACCAGCACCGCCGCGGCGTTCGCCTGTGCGGCGAGCACCGGCCAACGCACCCCGCCGAACGTGCGCCGCGCCGACGGCGGACGCCGTGACAACGCCAACGCCACCAGCGCAAGCACCACCCCGGCCGTGTCGGTCAGGTTGTGCCCGGCGTCGGCGAGCAGGCCGACGGACCCCGCGGCGAAGCCGGCCACCGCCTGCCCGACGACGATCGCGAGATTCAACCCCGCCGCCAGCCACAACCGCCGCCGCTGACGCGCACTGCCCCGCCCCGCCGTCACCCCATGCCCGTGGTGTGAGTGCCCGTGGCCACGGTGCTCGTGCGCGTCGTGGCCGTGCCCCGAATCGGGGGCCGGGCCGGTATCACGCGCAGGGGCGGCGACATGGCTGTGGCGGTCATGGTCGTGGTCATGGTCGTGGCGGTCGTGGTCGGACGCCGTCATGACTTGCTCACACCTGCCAGGGAGGCCCCGGCGGGTGTGAGCACCGCGGCCTCCGTCGGCCCCCCCGAGGCCGCGACGACCGGTTCCACCGCCGCCCGGGTACCGCCGCCGGGGTGGACGTGCTCGGTGTCGACGGCGAGGACGACGTCGAGCAGGTCGTCCAACGCGTGGCGCAGCTTGTCGTCGGCGAGCTCGTAACGCTGGCGGCGACCCTCCGGGGTGGCGACGACCAGCCCGCAGCCGCGCAGGCAGGCGAGATGGTTGGACAGGTTCGTGCGGCCCACGCCGAGGATCTCGGCCAGCTCCGACGGGTAGGCCGCGCCGGCCCGCAGCACCAGCAGCAGCCTGGCCCGGGTCGGGTCGGACAGCGCGTGACCGAACCGGGCGAGCACTTCAGCCTGGGAAGCGACCTTGACCATGCCCCAACGGTACAGCGAACGCTGACATCAGCCAATCCTGACCTGTTGCCTCACGGTAGCGGGCCGCAGGTCCCGGCGCCCACCGCCCTCGTGCCCTTCCACAGGCGACCGTCTGACCGGCGAGCGTCTGACTTCCTTGAAGTGCCTCGGCGCCGGGGTCAGGCGTCGAACAGGGCGCTGACGGACTCGCCGTTGTGGATGCGGCGGATCGCCTCGGCCAGCGGCGGAGCGACCGTGAGCACCTCCAGCTTCGGCACCCTGTCCCCCAGCGGGATCGGCACCGTGTTCGTGCACACGATCTCCACCACCTCCGGCTGGTCGGAGATCCGCTTGAGCGCCCCGGCGGAGAACAGCCCGTGCGTGCACGCCACCCGCACCGAGCGCACGTCGAGCTCGCGGAGCCGCTCGAGCAGCTCCAACACCGTGCTGCCCTTGGCGATCTCATCGTCGAGGACGATGACGTCGCGGCCGGCCACATCCCCGATGACGGTGCTGATGCTCACCCGGTCGTCGGCGAAACGCTGCTTGGCTCCGGCCGCGACCCGCACCCCGAGCATCCGCGCGAACGCCGCCGCCTCCTTGGCGTTACCGAGGTCCGGCGACACCACCGTCGTGTTCGACAGGTCGTGGCGGCGGAAGTGCTTGGCGAGCTCCCGCAGCGCGTGCAGATGATCGACGGGGACGCTGAAGAAACCGTGCACCTGCGGGGAGTGCAGCGTCATCGCCAGCACCCGGCTCGCCCCGGCGGCCACGAGCAGGTCCGCGACGAGCCGACCGCCGATCGAGATCCGCGGCGCGTCCTTCTTGTCCGAGCGGGCGTAGGCATAGTGCGGCAGCACCACCGTCGTGCGCGCCGCCGACGCCCCGCGCGCCGCGTCCAGCATCAGCAGCAGCTCGACGAGGTTCTCCTGCACCGGCGCGACCAACGGCTGGATGAGGAAGACGTCGCGCTCCCGGCAGTTCGCCGGCAGCTGCACCTCCAGGCAGTCGTTCGCGAACCGCTGGACCCGCACCCGGTGCAGCGGCACGTCCAGGTGCGCGCAGATCTCCTCGGCGAGGGTGGGATGGGCACTGCCGCTGAAGACCGCGATGTCTCGCACGAACCGCTCCCTGTTCTCTTTTCGCGGGCCGGCTGGCATCGTCGCCTGGGCCGGCCGGCGTCGATTGTCGCTGGCGCAGACGACGGCATGGCCGACGCCCTAGTCGATTGCTCCGGATGTTACCGATCCCGGCGCGCCGACGGCGGGCTCAGGCGGCGCGCAGGGCTTCGCGCAGCCGCACCCGCGTCCCCGAACGCTTCACCGCGTTGCCGTACACCCGCCCGGCCAGCCAGACCAGCACCGCGATCCACACCAGGCTCAACGCCAGCGCAAGCAGCACCTGCCAGACCGCCACGCTGCCGATCCCGATCACCATCGGCATCAGGATCGGGGCGAACAACGGAACGATCGCCAGCACGAGAATCAGGCCGCTGTCCGGTGTCGACGGCAGCACCGAGATACCCAGCACATAGGGAATGATGATCATCGAGATCATCGGGGCGGTCACCCCGCCGGCGTCCTCCTGGCGCGACACCAGCGCCCCGGCCGCGGCGAACATCAGCGCGTACATCGCGAACCCGACCAGGTACCACAGCAGCGACAACGCCACCGACCCCACGGCGATCCCCGCCGGAATGCCCAGATCCCCGGTGGCCAGCCCCAACCCGACCCCGACCACGCCGATCAGCACGAGCTGGCCGAGGGCCACCACGCCGATCCCGAGCACCTTGCCCGCCATCAGCTGCCACGGGCGGATGACGGCCAGCAGCAGCTCCACCACCCGGCTCGTCTTCTCCTCGATGACGCTCTGCGCCACCGCCGGACCGAAGATCAGCAGCGAGATGTAGATGAGACCACCCGCGAGCAGCCCGAGCAGCAGCCGGGACCCGTCCCGCTCGGGCTCGGGGTGCAGCGCGGTGACGTCGACGCCCGCCGTCGCAACCGCCCGGCCCACCATTGCCGGATCCCCGCCGAGCGCGGAGATCTGCCCCTCCAACGCCGCCTGGCGGGCCGCCACCGTCAGCACGGACGTCAGCGAATCCCCCAGATCGGAGTCCACCAC
>NZ_JAMPTM010000065.1 GCF_025403375.1 Frankia gtarii | reverse complement strand
CCGCCTCCGGCTAGCAGAACCCCGTCCCGGTCGGGGTGCACGCCAGGTACAGCCGTCGTCGGCGAGGCTAGTTGTCGTCGTGTGTGGTCACCGGGGGCGTAATCGGCGGCGATCCGGGACAGGTACGGGGGGCGAGTTGTTTCAGTCCCGGTGGGCCTGGATGAGCCAGGCTGCCGAGTCGTACAGGACGCCTCGTTCGGTGTGGTGCTCGGCCAGGTCGGCGCGCAGATCGTCGAGGGCGCGGCCTTGGGCGGCGGGGTCGAGGCCGCGTACCAGTCCGGCATGCTGGGCGGAGACGAACCGGAAGGCGTCGTCGGGGTCGGGGCCGAAGTACATGGGCTCGGCGAGGCCCTCCACCCGGACGCCGGAGAACCCGGCCGCGTGCAGGAGCGACCGGATCCGGGTGGGGTCGCTGAGGGCGAACGGGCTCGGCGCGTCCGACGGGGGGACAGGTATCTCCCGGCCGGCGGCCAGGCAGGTGAAGAAGGCCCGGAGCCATTCGTTGCGTTCGAAGGGCTGCCAGGTCAGCAGGACGATGCGCCCGCCGGGGCGCAGGGCGCGTGCGAGGTTGGTGAAGGCGGCGACGGGATCGCCGAAGAACATCGCCCCGTGCCGGCTGACGGCGACGCCGAAGGCTGCGGTGGGAAAGGGATGGATCTGCGCGTCGGCCTGCTCGAAGGTCACGTTCGTGACGTGCTCGCGTGCGGCGCGCCGGCGGGCCAGCCTGAGCATCTCGGCCCTTGGGGATCAACGGCAGTGGATCCGGCGCTAAGCCTTGACGTGCCTGGTCATCCGTGTCACGAGGGCTCTGACGCGGTCGCGCGGTCGGTGCGGATGTTGCGGTAGATCGTCATGGGGGTGACGCCGCAGGAGGTGGCGATCTCGGCCATTGTGAACTGGCGGCTGTCGTACATGCGCTGAGCCTTGTTGATCAAGGAGGACGTCATTTTTGGCTTGCGGCCGCCGGTGCGGCCCCGGGCGCGCGCGGCGGCCAGGCCCGCCTGAGTGCGCTCGCGGATCAGGGCGGCTTCGTACTCCGCCATCAGAGCGAACATGCCGAAAACGAGCGCGCCGTGCGCGGTGGTGGTGTCCACGATTCCGTTGGTCAGCGACCGCACGCCGACGCCGCGGGCCTGCAGGGCAGCGATGATGTCGACCAGGTTGCGCAGGTTGCGGCCCAACCGGTCGATCTTCCAGATGATCAGGGTGTCGTCGGGGCGCAGGTCGTCCAGGCACGCCTGCCACTGGGGGCGATCGGCCTTGGTACCGGTGGCGACGTCGGTGTAGATCTTCAAGCAGCCCTCGGCGGCCAGGGCGTCGAGCTGCAACTGCGGATCCTGGTCGGCGGTGCTGACCCGGGCGTACCCGATCTTGTTTCCCACCCAGCCACCCTATCGAAACTCGCCCCCGGGCAGGCGTTGCGATGCCTTGTTTTCGATGTGGGTTTTGGTGGACTGCAATGCTGGGCCGATGGTCAACGACAGCGGGTCCGTGTCGGGTCTATCGCAGACGGTCGTATATGTGAGACCCAACAGCAAGATCATTCTCAGCGCTAACCGCTGTACCGCTCAACCCCGGACATGTACTCGTTGGTGTTCCAGCTGATTCTTCTGGCCTGCCGACCCGCACGTTGTTCACCCAGCTGGATGAGTCCCGCGATGACGGCGAAATCGCCTGCGACCGCTGCATCCGCCCGGGCGGCGCGTGCCGAGTTCGGCGACCGGGTCCCGTAGGGGTTTGCGGGCCCCGCCAGTTTGCGATGACGGCCTTGTATCCCTGGGTGATCGCGGCGCGGGCGAGCTGACTGCCGGCCTCGCCCGCGCCGATGATTCAGATCGTTCTCCTCAGACGCTCGTGTATCCGCCGTCGATGAACCACTCGGCGCCGTTGACGTGCGTAGCGGTGTCCGAGGCCAGGAGCAGAGCCGCCGACGCGACATCGTCCGGGTCGCCGAGCCGCCCTGTCGGTAGCACGCTCTCCATCATCTTGGCGAAGTCGTCCTGCTGGTCCTCGGGGACGATGCCGAGCAGGCCGGGGGTCCGGACCGCCCCCGGGCTCAGCACGTTGACCCGGAAACCGTTCTCCCGCGTGTTCAGCGTCCAGCTGCGGGCGAAGTTACGCAGCGCCGCCTTGGTCGCGCCATAGACCTCCATGCCCCGGCTAGGACGCGCGGACGTGCTCGACCCGATGAGGATCACCGAAGCCCCCTGCGACAGAAGGGGCATCGCCTTCTGCACCCCGAAGACCGCGCCCTTCACGTTCGTGGCGAACATGCTGTCGAACTGTTCCTCGGTGATGTCCCCGAGCACGGCCGGCACCGCGCCGCCCGCGTTGGCCACCAGGACGTCGATCCGGCCCGACCGCTGCCTGATGACCTCGTACAGGGCGTCGAGCTCGGCCAGGTTCCCCACGTCACACCGCACCCCGACGGCCTGCGGCCCGAGCTCCGCGGCCGCCGCGTCGATCTGGGCCTGACGGCGGCCGGTGATGAAGACCAGCGCACCCTCGGCGACGAATCGCCGGGCGATGGCCAGCCCGATCCCGCTCGTCCCACCGGTGACCACGGCCACCTTGCTGTCCAGAAGTCCACTCATCACCTGATCACTCACTCTCGTCGAAGTCTCGCTCTTGGATGAAGTTCTTGAACGAAGCGTCCATAACGTAGAGGGTTATGGACGATGTAGTCAAGAACGCTTAGACTGGCGCAGTGGCGAGGCCGAGAGAGTTCGACGAGGAGAGCGCGCTGAACGCAGCCCGCGACCAGTTCTGGATGACCGGCTACGCGGGCACCAGCATGGATGCGATCGCGGCAGCCACCGGCCTGGGCAAGGGCAGCCTCTACGGGGCGTTCGGCGGCAAGCGCGAGCTCTTCCATCGGGTGTACGACGATCACTGCAACGCGACAATCGACTCAGCTAACCGCCATCTGAGCGGTGACGACGAGCAGGCGTTCGAGCGACTCACCGCCTATCTGCTGGGCCACGCAACCGCCTGCGCCGAGCGCCGCCAACACGGCTGCCTGGTGGCCAAGGCCACGGCCGAGCTGGCCGAGCACGACGAGGTGGTCTCGGCTCGCTCGCTGATAACGTTCGAGAACGTCCAGCTGGCCCTCACCGGCAACCTCGAGGCCTGTCAGCGCAACGGCGACATCCACCCCGCCGCCGATGCGCAGCAACTCGCCGGACTGCTGCTGACCGTTCACCGCGGCATCGAGGCCCTCGGCAAAGCCGGGACCGACGAGAGCACCCTGCGGAGCATTACCGAGACGGCCCTGGCCGGCCTTCCGCGTCCACCCCGGTAGCGCACGCCGCTGGCTCAGATAGCCAACCAGCAGGTCGCGAACTCCGCCGGCGGGGATGGCGTAGCGGTCACGGGCCCACGTTGCGTTCCCGCGCTGAACCGACTCGATGGTGATCCGCCGACTAGGGGTGCCGGTAAGAAACGTGTCACCAGGTGCAAACTCGGGTGATCTTGCGCCGTGTCTCTCTGTAGGCGTGGGGTGTCGGTGCCCGGCGCTCCGGGCCATGATGTTTGGCCGTGGCCCGGTCGCTGGATCTCGACGAGCTCGTCGAGTACTGGACGCTGCGGTGCTGCGCACCGGCTGCCTCGTGGCCGCGACCACGGCGGCCGGACGTGGCGACCTGGCCCCCGCCGTGCTCGCCGAGCGGCTGATGCGGGCGATCTACGCCTACGGCACCAACACCGGACTGCGGGCGGTCGCCGGGTCCGCGCAGCACGGTCACAGCGAGGACGACCTGCGCTACCTGACCGCCGAGCTCGCCCGGACGGTCGCCGTCGAGATCGCCAACGCCACGTTCACCGCCCGCACGCAGCAGGTCTGGGGCGCCGGGTCGACCGCGGTGGCCAGCGACTCGACGCACTTCGGCGCGTTCGACCAGAACATCTTCACCGAGTGGCACTCCCGCTACGGCGGCCGCGGCGTGCTGATCTACTGGCACGTCGACCGCAAGAGCATGGCCATCCACTCCCATCGGCTTCGGCATCACCCGCCCACTCGGCTGTCTGCGCGTGCTGCAGGCCGCCCTGGTCTATGTCAACACCCTCATGGTCCAGGACGTGCTGGCCGACGACGAGTGGGCCGAGCAGCTGACCGACGCCGACCGGCGCAGGCTGACCCCGCTGTTCTGGACTCATGTCGCTCCCTACGGCGAGGTGAAGCTCGACATGACCAGCCGCCTGGTGCTCGGCGGCTGACTCGCGGATCCGGTCCAGACGGGAAAGCGTGTTTTGATCAACCGTCGCTGACGGACAGCCTCGGCCCGGCGATGGTCTGCGCCAGGTCGTCGAGGGACGCCGCCGCGCCATCGGGCTGGCGGAGCGCGGCGAGTGGCTCCGTGGCATCCGGCCACGGAGCCTCCGCAAAAACCTGTTGGCGGATCACGGCGACCACTGCTAGTTTTCCGGTGGCCGTGCGAGAAGACGAGGAGGTGGTACCCGTGAACGCAGTATCGACATGGGTGCTCCCCTCTGGGGTCACGGTCGGGCGATAGGTCGTCCGGGAGCGCCGTTCAAGAGCCCTCCCGAAAGGCATGACCATGCGATTCACTTCTGAACAGCGCCTCGACGACGGCGTCCTCGAACGCGAATTCACTCTCGGCGAGATCCCCGGCGTCCTGTGGACGCCTGGATCTGCACCGGCCCCGCTGATCCTGAGCGGCCACAACGGCGGCTTGCACAAGCGGGAATCCCGGCTGGTGGCCCGGGCCCGACACTCCGCGGCGGAGTACGGCTTCGCGGTGGCCGCCATCGACGCCCCCGGGCACGGTGACCGGCCCCGTTCCGCCGTCGATGAGCAGGCCCGCGCCGACCTCCGCCGGGCGATGGCGGCCGGCGAGCCGGTCGACGAGATCTTCGAGTCCTTCATCGTCCCGCTGGTCGAAAGGGCGGTCCCGGAATGGCGGACCACCCTGGACGCCCTCCTTTCGCTGCCCGAGATCGGCGGCCCGGTCGGGTACGGGGGGATGACCGCCATCGGCATTCGGCTGGCGGTGGTCGAGCCGCGCATCTCGGCCGCCGGTTTCTTCGCCGGGGGTTTCGTGCCCCGCGCCCAGCGCGAGGAGGCCCGGCAGGTCACCATTCCGCTGCAGTTCCTGCTGCAGTGGGACGACGAAGGGAACGACCGGCAGCTGGCCCTGGACCTGTTCGACGCCTTCGGCGCCAGGGAGAAGACGCTGCACGCCAATCTGGGCGGGCACGCCGGTGTCCCGTGGTTCGAGGTGGACGCCGGGGCCCGGTTCTTCGCCCGGCACCTGAGGTGAGGCCGGGCCGTCAGGCCAGCAGCAGACGGTAGGCGGTGTCGGCCAGGATGCCACTCATCGAGGACAGGTCCCGGCCCTCCTCGACGGCAGCGGCCGACAGATGCACGACCGCCCCGATCGCGGCGGTACCGGCCGGTCGCCGCGGCGTCGGGTTAACCTCGCTGCACGAGAACCTCGACACCACCACCCCCGGCGGCCGGCTCGTCTTCCACGTCTTCGCGGCGCTGGCCGAGTTCATCCGCGAGCTCATCGTCTCCGGCACCCGCGAGGGCCTGGCCGCCGCCCGCGCTCGCGGCCGCGTCGGCGGACGTCCCACCGTCGCCACCCCCGAGATCATCCGCGCCGCCCGCGACCTGCTCCCCAACCCCGACGTCAGCGTCACCGCCATCGCCCGGCTCCTCGGCGTCAGCCCCGGCACCTTCTACAACCACATCCCCGACCTGCGCGAGCTACGCGCTGCCGGCCGGGCCCGCCACGAACTCACCGCCGCTCCGCCAGCAGCCAGCTAGATCATCGCCGTTTGCGGCTGGTGACACGTTTCTTACCGACACCTCAGATCAGGAAGACCCGCCGGTAGAACCAGCGGAGTAGAGGCCGCCGAACCCGCAGCTAGCGTGATCGACTTCCGTCACGTTCCGGTCCTGCGCACGGGAAAGGTGCCAGGAGGCGAGCCGGGATGAAGCTGGTCGACGAGGAGCTGCGCGAGGGCGTCGAGCACCTTGTCATGCCAGATCCGGCTGTCGGCGGGGTCGCGGCCGGGAACCAGCTGCGCCGAGGAGACCTCGCGGTCGGCGAGGCGGATAGAGATCCTCCCGCCGCGTTCGACCACGGTCGTCAGCTCCAGACCCGTCGTGGTCCGCCACAGTTCCTGGCCGCTGGTCATGAGGCGCTGACCTGAGCGGCGTGACTGAAGCCCCGGTGCGGGGCGTCGAGGTCGATGGTCCGGGCCAGGGTGGAGAAGTCGGCCAAGGTCTCCTCAAGGTGCTGGTGGCTGATGTCCATCGGACTCCCATCGCTGATGTTGTGACCGATCCAGAATCCTCCTGCGCTGCAGGGGTTTCCGAACTGGCCCGCTGTCGCGCGCCACCCAGGGTCGGAGTATCTGAGTGCCGTTGGTGCTGGTTTGATCAAGGGGTCTTGCGCCGGGGAGCTTCGGGGGCGGCGAGAGTATCGAGGATGAGCTGGCACCAGGTGAGGGAGGCGTTGACGGCGAGGTGGGCGTGCCGGGAGCGGAGGCCGGTTCGGGCTGTTGCCTGGCCGTGGCCGGTGCCGTAGCCCTTGTTACGTAGTTCCGCGAGGCCGTCGACGATCCCTGAGACCGAGCCGAGGATCTTCTTGACGGGATCGCTGCTGTCGGGGCCTGGTATCCGGGAAGTCGGGTGCAGGCCGAGGGCCTCCTGGGCTTCGCGGGCGAGTGCCGGAAGCTTCGCCTTCTCGTTGATGGGACGCCCGAGCTCGGTCAGGATGACCTTGGCGGTGCTCTCGATCAGTTCCTTAGCGCTGCCGATCGCGAGAGCGGGGTCGTCGATGACCGCCCGTTGTATCCGGTCGAGGTGCTCACGGATCGCTGAGGGGTCCTTCAGGTTCGCGAGCGAGACGACGGTGAACTGGGGACTGGCGGGCGTGATGTGGCCGGTGTCCTTGTCGATGAGGTATCCGTCGCGGCGCAGCGAGTTGAGGAACCTGTCCGTATAAGGGGCCTCAAAGCCGTGGAGCAGCCACTCGAAGACCCGGAGGACCCGGGTGACGTGGCTCGGATCCGTCCAGTCGACGGTTTCGAGGTACTCCTGGGTTCGGGTGCGCCGCACGCTGCTGTCCTCGTAGGTGCAGGTGGTGCTCGGAGCGAAGCCCTCGTCTTGGAACGCTCTGTCGATCTCGCCGTACGTGCTACCGGTCATCAGGGTTCGAAACAGGTTGCGGGTGGGTCGGCTGACCAGGTCTGCTGCACTCACGCCGCGCCGCCTCGTGTCGAGCTGGCAGAGGCCGACCGCTTGCCGATGCTGACCGGGGCGAGGTGGCCGTAGACGGTGGAACGGGGAACACCGAAGACGGCGGCGATCTGGGTCACGGTGTGCTTCCCGGCGTCGTAGAGCTGCTGGGCGACGGCGGCCTGCTCGGCGGAGAGTCGTGGCCGGCGGCCGCCGGCGCGGCCCCGGGCCCGCGCGGCGGCCAGGCCGTCGCGGGTGTTGGCGACGATGAGTTCGCGTTGGTACTCGGCGAGGACGGACAGCATCCCGAACATCGCCCGGCCCTCGGCGGTAGTGGTGTCGATGCCCTGCTCGACGACGTGCAGGCCGACCCCGCGGTCGGCGAGGTCGGCGCCGAGGGTGACCATGTGCAGCAGGGACCGGCCGAGGCGGTCCAGGCGGGTGACCTTCAACGTGTCCCCGTCGCGCAGCAGCTTCATCACCAGGTCGAACTCGGGCCGCGATGCCTTCGCGCCACTGGCGATGTCGACGTGGATGTCGGCCTCGGCGACACCAGCGCGCGCCAGGGCGTCGATCTGGTGGTCGGGGTTCTGGTCGGCGGTGGAGACCCGCGCGTATCCGATCAGCACGGCGCCGAAACTACTCGGTCAAGACGTTTACCGACATTGATTTTCGACGCGGGTTACCGACGCGCTGAGACGGCCCGGTGGGGCGCCAGCTAGTGGTGTCGACAGACGGTCGTTTCTCGGCAAGATCCAATAGCCGCCTCAGCCACCAAGACATCCACTACGACCTTCCGCGGCGCCTGATCCGGATCGCTTGACGGACGGATGCTGCTCGCGGACGGAACCCTCCCCGGCAAGACGTTGAGGACGAGCCGGATCGAACAGCGCAGCCGCCGCATCGACCGGTTCAACGAGGCCGCCCCCGCTCAGGAGACGGCCTCCTCATGCCGCCCACCGAAGGAGATCTCTCCGATCATGGCCGTCCCTACGACCACTGCCTACCAGAGCCAGACCGTCCTCGTGGTCGCGCTGTGCGCCGCCGTCTCCATCTCGGTGGCCCTCGTCGGCGGCTTCCTCGCATGGAAGGACGGATCGAGTCCGGCGCGCGCCGTTCTAGCCGGCGCCGGCGCCTTCGCTGGTGCCCTTGCCCTGGCGTTGGCCGACGCCCTCGGGCTGTAGCCCCCCGGGTCGCAACCAGGGATCGACGCCACGCGACGTCGACCGACGATTCATTGCCCCTTTCTGGCGTATCTCGGTGGTCCCCCTAGCCGATCCGGATCTGGGTGAGCACCGCCGGCTCGGCGGCGAGGAGCTCGGTGGGCTCGTGGGCTGCGGACACCTCGCGATCTTCTCAGAAAACGGCCTTTCCGGGTTGTTGAACCACCTCGTTTTTGAAGGAGTTCTTGACGGCCTCCGGGCCCTTGACGATCTTCCGGGAGAGATCTTCAGGAAACGAAGGTTTGTTGAAGATCCAAAATCGTGCCCGAGGGGTGTGTGTCGATCAGGTTGGCATGTCGAAGCACGGGCATGCCTGGTTGACCGACATGCCCAGCCGATCTGCGGTCTCAGGGCATCGACCCGACCGTCCGCATGGGACCGGACCGCATGGGACCGGACCGCATGGGACCGGACCGCATGGTGCCGGCCGCGGCGCCACTGCGCCACGACCAGGTGCGCCACCTGGCGGACTGCGCCGGGCAGGTGATCATGCCGGCGATGCTCGGCGAGCAGCCCGAGCCGCTCGCCGCGCCGCGTGGCAGGCGCACATCGCGCTGCTACGGATCGCCGAGTTGCTAAGCCCCGACCTGGCTGCCGCCGACCGCGACACCAGCGCGGATGACCTCGCGTACCGAGGAGACATGATCCGCGAGGCCGCGCATGAAGTGCTCGCCGACGGCCAAACCCAGCTCCTGTTCGACGAACAGGAGCTCGTCACCCCGCCCCGACGGCGACACCACCTGACCCGAAACCCCACCCTCACCGGACCGCCCGAGCACGCCGCGACATGGTGGTGAGGCCACCGCCAGCTCACCCTGCGCGGCAGGCATTGACCTCAACCTCGGTTGAAGTTGCACGATTGCCAGCCAAGGACCTGCCGCGGATCCGACTCGTGGAGGAGCGTGCTGGTGAGCACAGAGCCGGGCTTCTATTCGATCATCGACTACACCGTTGACGGCGTCGCCACACAGCGTGAGCTGGTGGATGCGTTCGCGGAGATCCAGGAACGGTGGGTACGTTTCTATCCCGGCTACCGTTCGGCCCGTTTCCACGTCAGCACGGATGGCACGCGGGTGTACAACATCGTGCACTGGGCGAGCGAGGCGGACTACCGCCACTTCGTGGAGACCTCCGACACCGACGGCCGGATGGCCGCCATCGGCAAGGCGTTGGAGGGCCTGTCAGGCAAGGCGGAACCGCGGATGGCGGGGCTGCCCACCTACACCGTCGTCCGCGAGGTCGGCCCTGGGCCCCGGCACCTCGATCCCTGATCCGGCAATGGCGGCGGTTCACGGGTCCGGGCCGCCTGCCAGCCACTGCGCCGCCCACCACGGGATACGCGTGGCCACCGCGCCGAGCACGAAGGGGCGCCGGTAAGGAACGTGTCACCGGGGCAGACAGCGATGATCTGGCTGGCCTGTAGTGGAGCGGCGGCGAGCTCGTGTCGCGCCCGCGAGTACGCCGCGGATATCCTGCCGATCCTCGCGCGGGCCGGGTTCACGCTGCACCGGCCGGACGGCACCGCCGCCGGCGTTGACGACCTGGCGGCCATGATGGCCGGCGCCAAGCTGGCCGTCAGCGACGGCTGACCCGAACCGGCCTGCGGCCCCACATATCAGCCGCCGAGCACCAGGCGGCTGGTCATATCGAGCTTGACCTCGCCGTAGGGGGCGACGTGTGTCCAGAACAGCGGGGTCAGCCCGCGCCGGTCGGCGTCGGTGAGCTGGTCGGCCCAGTCGTCGTCGGCGAGGACGTCCTGGACCATCAGGGTGTTGACGTAGACCAGGGCGGCCTGCAGCACCCGCAGGCAGAGGACCGACAGTTCCTGTTCGTCGCGGCGGTTGGTGGCGATGTCGCCGCCCTTGCCGAAGAAGATGACGCTGTTGGCGCGGTTCCAGGACTCGACGACGTTCAGGCCCTCGTTGATCTCGCGTTGCAGGTCGCGGTCGCGCAGGTAGCGGGCGACGAAGAGGGTCCGTTGGGCCCGGCCTACTTCGATCATCGCCTGGTAGGTGGGGTGGATCGCGTTCGTGCGGGTGAAGCGGCGCAGGATCGCCTCGGCGGAGGCGGTGCGGGTCCGGATCGCGGTGGCATATTTGATCATCTGGTCGTACTGTTCGGCGACGATGTCCCAGCGGATCGGCCGGGTCAGCGCCGGCGCGAGCTGGGGGTAGGCGTCGGGTTCGCCGGCGGCGGGCCGGTAGAGGCGGACCTTGTTGATCCGTTTGATGCGGGGTAGCAGGTCGAAGCCGAGTAGCCGGGTGATGCCGAAGCCGATCTCGGACTGGCCGTGGGAGTCGACATAGTTGCCCTCGACCTTCATCGTCGTGTCGTGCCGCAGCGCGCCTTCGACCATCGCGGCGACCTCGGACGCCGAGCAGCTGAGTAGCTGGGAGTGGATGGCCATGCTCTTGCGGTCGACGTGCCAGTAGATCAGCACGCCGCGGCCGCCGTAGCGGGAGTGCCACTCGGTGAAGATGTTCTGGTCGAACGCGCCGAAGTGCGTCGAGTCGCTGGCCACCGCGGTCGACCCGGCACCCCAGACGGCGTGGGCCCGGGCGGCGAACGTCGCGTTGGCGATCTCGATGGCCATCGTGCGGGCGAGGTCGATGGTCAGATACCGGCGCCGGGCGTAGCGGATGTCGTCCTCGCTGTGCCCGCTCTGGGAGGACCCGGCGATCGCGCGGATACCGGTGTTCGTGCCGTAGGCGTAGATCGCGAGCATCAGCCGTTCCGCGAGCACCGCGGGGGCCAGGTCCCCGCGGCCGGCGGCCGCGGTCGCCGCGGCGAGACAGCCGGTGCGTAGCACCGCCTCCTTGAGCATGTCGATCAGCGGGACGGTGCCCTACCGGGTCCGGATCTCGGCTTTCAGCCGGCGCAGGTTACGCGGCTCGGGAGCGGCGTCCAGGTCGGTCAGCCGGATCGGGCCGTTCTTGCCCCGCTCGGCGATCTCCAGCCAGGGCAGCTTCGGCACCGCCGCGTCCAGCGCCGCCAGCTCGGCGCGCATCTCCTCGCGCAGCTGCTCGATAAACACGGTCGGGTCCAACGGCTTGCGCAACGCGGCGTAGTGCCCGGCCCGGTCGGCCTCGAAGTCAGCCGGCAGGTCCTCGTCCGGGTTGCGCCACTTCTCCGCGCCGACGACCCAGATCTCCTTGCACCGCAAGCTGTCGCGCAGCGCCTGGAACGTGCAGATCTCATACACGCCGCGCACGACCCGCTTCGGGCCCTTGGCCGGGTCGGTGAACACCAGCTCCGTCCAGTCGCCCAGCAGCCCCTTGTGGGTGGGCACCGTCTCGCCGGTCGGGAAGTACGTCAGCCGGGTGCCGGCGTACCGGCGGATCAGGTCGAGCGCGTCGAGGACCGGCCGGTGAGTGTCGTTGTTCGACCGGAACTCCAGCACGCCGAGCAGCGCGATCAGACCGCGCCGGTAGTGGTTCGAGTACGAGGCCTTCAACGTCGTCTGCACCGTGCGCCGGTACACCGGACCCTTCGTCTTGAACTCGTGCACCAACTCCCGCAGCGTCTGCTCCCCGCCGGAGACCGCCGGGAACACCACCTCGCGCACCGGCTCGTCCGGGCTGCCGAGCGACGCCTCGGCGATCGCGAACAGGATGTTCTCCTTGCCGGTCACCCGCTTGAAGGCATTGATGAGCTCGTCGGTGACCTTCTTGTCCGCCCGCGCGCCGATCCGGTGCACCGTCGAGATCAGCAGCTCGACGAGCGTGTCGGTGATCTCCTGAAGCCGGTGATGCAGCAGCGCCGCGAGCAACGTCAGCATCAGCGCGTCGGAGTGGTCGCGCAGATGCGAGGGGGACTCCACCGCAGCCCGGGCCCGCCAGGCCGCGACGACCCGAGGGGCGATATCGGCGAACAGCCCGTCGGGCAGGCCGAGGGCGCGGACCGCCTGCAGCTTGCGGATCTCGGTGAGCATCGAGTCCAGGCTGATGTTGCCCGGCACTGACTTGATCAGCGCCAGCACCGAGTCCTGACCGGTGTCGTCGTCCGGGACATCGACGGCGACCAGGGCGCGCAGCCGGCCGGTGACGTCGGCCGGCAGACGCCCGGCGATCCGGGTGGTCAGCGTCTGCTCGGCCTGATGCAGGGCGGAGCGTGCGATCCGGTCGATCCGGCCGGCGGCCGGCGGCTCGATCCGCTCGGCACGGCAGCGCGCCAGCAGCTCCTCGCGGACCAGCTCCGAGCGGCGCTCGGTCTCGCACACATGGGCGGCCAGCCACTCGGCCAGCTGGTCCGCGTCGGCCACCGAGCACTCCCGGAAGCCCAGATGCTCACGGATCTGTGCCCGGTGGTACTTGATCGTGCGCCCGGTCCACTCGTAGAAGCCCATGTCGCCCGGCTCCACGTCGCCCGGCTCCACGTCGACCTGGCGGGCCACGTACGCGACGGCCTCGTCCGGCAGCTCGCTGCGCCCCCGCGGGAACCGGCCTATCTGGGTGAAGAACTTCAACATCACCGTGAAGCCGAGCCGCGTCGGCCCGCGCTTGCCAGCGATCAGCTCCCGCTCGTCATCCAGCAACGTCCAGTGCTCGACGAGCTCATCGAGATCCAGCGATCGGGCCACGGCCGAACATCATGGCCCGGCGCGCCGGGCGCCAACACCCGCACGCACACCAAGGAGACCCAACGCTAGATCACCCGCGTTTGCCCCTGGTGACACGTTTCTTACCAGCACCCCGACCAGTGAACTACTCGTCGAGTTGGTCGGGGTCGCGCAACGGACGGCGCCGCTGCTCACCGAGGTCGGGCAAGGCGAAGGTGTAGTGGCCGTGCACATTGATGTGCTTGTGCTGATACGCCGACAGCCGGGCGGCGTCAGCGTCCAGCACGGGGTACCCCTGAGTCCGTAGCGCGCCCAGCGCGTGATTCAGATACAGGGTGTTCCACAGGGTGATGCAGTTCAGGACCAGTCCGAGCGCGCCGAGCTGGTCCTCCATGCCGGCGTGGTACGCCTGGTACAGCTCGCCCTTGCGGCCGTGGAAGACGTGCCGACCCAAGCCGTGGCGGCCTTCTTGCAGATTGCGGATCCCCTTGAGGTGCCGGCGGTAGCTGGGGTCGTCGGCGAAGGTCAGCACGTGGAGGGTCTTGAAGATGCGCCCGTAGTGCGCGACCGCCTCGCCGAGGTCGGTGAGCCGGCCGTCGTGCTGCAACACCCGGATCACGTCGTGCGCGGAGATTTCACGGGTGTGCACCGAGGCGATCACCCGCAGGATGTCCGGCCAGTGTCGGCGGATCTTGGCCAGGTCGACCCGGCCTCGGGCGGCCTTGTCGAGCATGCCGTAGTCGGCGCCGGCGTCGATACGCCACAGCTTGGTGTCCGGCAGGTCGGCGAGCACCGGCCGGTAGTCGAAGCCGAGCAAGGTGACGATGCCGAACACCACGTCGGAGTACGACCCGGCATCGGTGATCAGCACCTCCGGTCGAGGCCCGCCGTCGGGGTTGTAGACCAGGTCGACGACGTTGAGGGTGTCGCGTGGGGTGCCGGACAGCACCATGCCGGCCAGTCCGACCGCCTGATCGGAGATCATGTTCAGCCAGGTCACGCCCCGTTTGTGGGCGAAGTACTTCGGGTTCGCCCGGGCGTCCGCGGTGCGCACCGCGACCACGAACCGCATCCTGTCGACTGCGGCGACCAGCCCGCCACCCCACAACTGGGCCAGCGGGATGGTGGCCTGCGCCTCGATCAGGACTGCGTTGGCCGCCGCGTAGTTCTCCGGCCGTAGGTAGTGCTGCTCGACGTGGGCGAGCCGGTCGCGGGTCAATGCCGGTAGATCCGCCAGAACCGGTTTCAGGCCGACGTTGAGCGCGTGGGCGGTCAGCAGCGCCGCGATCGACACGTGCAGGTCTGCCAGGCGGGTGTTCCCGCCGGAGACCGCGGTGAACGCCTCGGCGAAGGCCGGGTATTCGGCCATCACCTCCAGGATCACCTCGGGCAGGTCGACCCCGGGCAGCATCGCCCCGGTCCGGTCCCGCAGGTCGACAAGACTCGGTGGCGTGTCGCGGGCATCGTCCTTGGCCACGTGTAGCCGGCCGTCGGCGTCGATGCTGACCGGCCCGTCCGGCACGATCCCACCGCCGACCGCTCGCCACGCCCCATCGAGGTCCGCGGCGTGCTCGGCCAGCAACTCCTCCGGATCCTCGGGCAGCTGCAGCGCCCCCAGCGCGGCGTCTTTCGCCTGGGCCCAGCGTGCTCCGGTCAGCAGCTGGGCCCGCGGATCCGACCACCGGTCGGAGGCCTCGGCGAAGATGTCGCGATGCTTGAGCCCGGTATGGAACAGCTCCAGCACACAGAACACGTAGGCGTTGCGGTCCACCGTGCCCTCCGGGCGGCCCTTCGGGAAAACCAGCCGCTGCCACCACCCGCCCGGCACCAACGCCACATCCACCTTGCGGGCGTCGGCGTAGCCCTTCGGGATCCGATCGCTCGGCCGCGTGTCCAGGATCTGCGGCAACGCCCGCATCGCGTCCAACACCCGTTGCGCGTCCGCGGTTGCCCCGAACTCGATCACCTCACACAGCACCCGCAGGAACGGGCGAACCGTGGCGAACCGCTCGACCACCGCGGCCCGCCACCGCCCGTCCGGGTCCGCCCCGGCCGGCGGGATCATCTCCGCCACCCCGTCTACCGCCGCCCGCAACCTGTCCCGAGAGCCCACCGCCGTCTCGATCGCGTCCCAAAGCACCTCCACCGGGACGCCCTCGCCCCACTCGTCGGACTCCATCGGAATCTGGGCTGCCGACTGCGCCGAGCGGGTGCTGCCGCTGTTCGACCAGAAGGCTCCCGGCGACACCCGCCCTCGCGAGGCCATCGAGGGCATCCGCTCCTATGCGTGCGGACAGATGGGCAAGGGGCCGCTGCGTTCCCCTGCCTTCGCGGCCCTCGCCGCCGCCCGGGACGTCACCGATCCCGCCGCCACCGCCGCTGATCAGCGCCGCTGCGGCGCGTAGGTGCGCGAGGGGTGGTGGTCCGAGCCGGGCATCTCCCCGAGATGAACGCCCGCGTGCCCAGGGGTGCCCGTGGGCGGGTAGAACGAGCAGCTACCAGTCAGCTGCGGATCGTGCTGGAGGTGGACGTGGAGGTGGACGCGGCCGAAGAGGCCCTGCCCGGCGGCTTCGTGAACACGGTCGTCCGGATCGGCGACACCGTGCGCAGGCCGCGCACGTCCCGGTCCGAGTTCGTCCACCGTCTGCTCGGCTTCCTCGACCGGCAAGGCTGGCCGGGGGCGCCGCGGTTGCTCGGCATCGACGAGCAGAACCGGGAGATCCTCAGCTTCCTCGACGGGCATGTTCCCTGGAAGGCCGAACACGGCCCTGCCGTCCGGTCCGACGCGAGCCTGATCCGGGTCGCCGAGCTGGTCCGCGAGTTGCACGACCTCACCGCGGGGACACCGCTGGCCGGCGGCCACGACGTCGTCTGCCACAACGACCTGTCGCCGAAGAACACCGTCTACCGCGATCTCGGTCAGCAGCCGCACCCGGTGGCCTTCCTCGACTGGGACCTCGCCGCACCCGGTGAACGCATCCACGACGTCGCCCACCTGTGCTGGCAGTTCCTCGACCTCGGCCCGTCGACGACCGAACCGACCGAGGCGGCCCGCAGGATCCGGCTGATCCGCGACGCCTACGGGCTGACCGGACACCCACCTCTGATCGAAACGATCCTCTGGTGGCAGGACCGTTGCTGGCGCGGTATCGAGGCCGGGGTGATCGCAGGGGAACCCGCCGCCATCCGGCTACGCGACGCCGGAGCCATCGACCAGGTCCGCGCCGCCTACCACTGGGTCGCCGAGCACCGCACCCAACTCGCCTAGCCATCCGGCGCCGCCCCAGGGCTCGTGCGTGCATGTGTCACACCGCGAGCTCCCGCCGGTACCGTACGTCGCGAACGGCGATCCCGCCCACGACGTCGTCGCGGACCGCGCCGTCGGGCTCCCAGCCCCGGTGGGCGTAGAACCCGATCGCGTGGGCGTTGGTCTCCAGGACCCACAACGTCGCCGACGTGAAGCCGGCCGCGCCGAGCGTGCGCACCGCCGCCGCCATCAGCCGACCTCCGACGCCCCGGCCCCACGCCGCCGGGAGCACGTAGAACGAGGCGATCTCGCCCACCTCCGTCGGATCCTGGTCGTGGTCGGCGCTGGGATGCAGGGACGCGAAGCCGACCACGTCACCGGCGTCGTCGGCGACCAGGACGCCCCGGGCCGGCCACGCGGCCTGGCGCACGGCCGCCGTCCACCGCGGCACCCGCTGCGCCGGACGCAGCCCGTCGAGCAGCGACTGCGCCAACAGCCCGCGGTAGGCGACCTGCCAGGACAGCACATGCACCTCGGCGACCCGCTCGACATCGTCGACGCCGGCCGGGCGAACAAGCACAGGCGGAGTCCCTATGATCCTGAGGTCGGGCGAACGAACTGCACGATCGCCAATCCACCGTCCGTGCGCGATGTCCGCCCGCTGGGAACGAAACCGACCCGACGGTAGAGGCGCAGCGCGCGGTCGTTGTCGGCTCCGGTCCACAGCTGCAGCCGTGCGTACCCGCGGCTGCCAGCCTGGTCCGCGAGATACCCGATCAGTCGCTCTCCCACGTGTCGCCCCCAGCGGTCGGGGTGGACGAAGACCATCGAGATGTGACACAGCCCGTCCAGTCTCGGTCCCTGCCCGTCCTGACCGCGGCCCGGTTCGGCCAGCAGCATGCCGACAACCCTCGTTGCGGCGCAGGCGATGAGCAGCAGAGCATCGGGGGCGGCGAGCTTCGCCCGCACCCTGGCGATCCGCGCAGCGTCGGGAGGTCGCCCACGGGCACTGTTGGCCTCACGCCAGACACCCAGCGCGGCGGGAAGATCATAATTTTGCGCGAGACGAACCGCCACCGGGTCTGGTTCCAGCACAGGTTCCACGGGCTCCAGGATCGCCGCTTCAAGCGAGTAGCCACCCGGATACCCAACATCTGGGGCGGGCTAGCGTGTGGTTGTGCTCAATTGGGATCACAACGCCTACTACCACCGGCTGCTGCTGCGCCAGAGGCCGCAGCCGTGCCGACGGGTGCTGGATGTCGGCTGTGGCGCCGGCGCGTTCGCGGCCCGGCTCGCCCGGCACAGTGAGCAGGTCGACGCCGTCGATCGCTCCACAGAGATGATCGACGAGGCCAGGCGTCGCACCCCCCGCAACGTGCACTGCGTTCTCGCCGACGTGCTCGCCGACCCGCTGCCGGGCAAGGACTACGACGCGATCTTCTCGATCAGCGCACTGCACCACATGCCGTTGCAGGACGCATGTGCGGTGCTCGCCGCCGCCCTGCGGCCCGGGGGGGTCCTCGCCGTCGTTGCCGTGCCCCGGACGGATCTGCGCCGGGAACTGCCTGTCGAGATCGTCGCGGCCGTCGGACATCGCCTGCTTGGCGCGATGTTCTTCACGAACAGGCTGCTGGGAAGCACCAGCTGGTTCGCGAAGGACCCTGCGCGCGCGAGCATGCCCGTGGTCATGGATCCGCCGCTGACCACCCGCCAGGCCGCCCGTCAGGCCGCCGCCGTCCTGCCCGGCGTGCGCGTGCGACGGCTGCTGTTCTGGCGTTACCTTCTGATCTGGCACAAGCCGATCACCCCGGAGAGCTGACAGGCAGGCACGCTCATCCGTGTGGCGTGGCTGTGGCTGTGGCTGCTCGGCGTGTCCGTGAGGCGATCGGCTACCTCGCGGTAGCCGTCACCGCGGTGGCGTTCCTCCTCTGGTACACGTGCGTGCGCAGGATCGGCGCGGGTCGCGCCGGGCTGCTCACGGGCATCGCCCCCGTGGCCGCCGCCACGATCAGCGTGCCAGTGACCGGCGCGGTACCCGCCCCGGCTGTCTGGGCCGGCATCGCGGTCGTGGTCTGCGGTCTCGCCCTGGGGCTGGGCGAGACCCGCGGCAGCCTCCGGTCACGTTCCGGTCCTGCGTACGGGCAGGGCGCCGGGAGACGAGTCCGTGGCCCCGCGCCATCGGTCCGGGCGGGTGACGGCGTCCATCAGCAGATCGAGCAGCCGCTCGGCCTGCACGCGCTGGTGGGCAGCCCCGGCGACGAGGGTGACACCCGCCAGGCTCATGAGGATGTCGGGTGCGGGCACGTCCTTCCGGATCACCCCCTGGGTGATCCCGGCGCGACGGAACTCCTCGATCGCGCCGGTGAGCTGCTCGCGCGTCTGCGAGCTCAGGTGCTCGTCGTTGTGCAGGAGGGTCCTGAGCGTGTCGGCCATCCCGTGCTTGGTGGGGAGTACGGGAGTCCACGTCAGCTCGCTGTGCCTGGGCGCGATGATGTTCGGGGCGTGGGGAAACCCCGATCACGACGACTCGATCGGCATCATCCGCACGGCGCTCGACGCGGGCGTCACCATCATCGACACGGCCGACGTGTACTCGGGCGGCGAGTCCGAGCTCATCGTCGGCAAGGCGATCGCCGGACGGCGCGACGACGTCGTCCTGGCGACCAAGGTGTCGAGTCCCATGGGCCCCGGCCTCAACCAGCGCGGGGCCTCGCGGCGCTGGATCGTCCGGGCCTGCGAGGACAGCCTGCGCCGCCTGGGCACCGATCATCTCGACCTGTACCAGGTGCACCGGCCCGATGCCGCGACCGACCTCGACGAGACCCTGGGCGCGCTGTCCGATCTCGTCCGGGCGGGAAAGATCCGCCCGGTGGCACCGCGACGCGGCCGACCCGACCAGCCACCGCACCCAGACGATGCCCTTTCGCGCCACGCTCTCCCACTACGACCTGGACGTACCGGGCAACCAGGCCAAGCTCGACGCCGCCACCGCACTCGCCGGCATCGCCGACGAAGCGGGTCTGACACTGATCCAGCTGGCGCTGGCGTTCGTCACCACGCACCCCGCGGTCACCGCGGCGATCATCGGCCCGCGTACCGCCGAGCATCTGCACGACCAGCTCAGCGCCGCCGACATCACCCTGGAACCCGCCGTGCTGGACCGCATCGACCGCGTCGTGGCGCCCGGCACCACCCTCAACCCCGACGACGCGGGCTACAGCGCGGCCGTCCTGGCCGACCCGAAGCGCCGCCGCCGCGCCGTCGGCCAGTGAACCGGACGCGCCGTCTCGCGGCCGCGCCGGCCACCTCGCCGACCGGCAGGAAAACCCCCACATAAACGGCGACATCCTGCGGATACCTAATTCCGAGCGTTTCGGGGCTGCGAAACGGTAGTGTCGGGAGCACCATCGGAGCAAACGCCATGGCCAACACTTCCACCAGAAGGACGTGTCGCGCCAGGAATCCGCCTATTTCTTGCATTCACAGCAAACTCGGCGGAACCGAGCGGACCCTGCCTCAAACCTCACGTCGCAATAAATTTAATAGCGAGCTAAACCGTTTTTTTGGAGGGCGGTCGGGAACAATATCACGGCGACGAAAGGAGAAACGGTGACTCTCGTGAGGAAAGCGCTGAGTCTTGGAGTAATGGTATTCGCAGTTTTCGCGATCGTCCTGGCAGGTACAACGGCGCAGGCTCAGCCACCCGGCGCTCCAGAGGGCGGCGGTCAGCAGAGCGGCGGCTGGAGCGGCAGCGGTCAGCAGGGCGGCTGGAACGGCGGCAGCCGGCAGAGCGGCGGCTGGAACGGCAGCCGGCAGAGCGGCAGCTGGAACGGCGGCAGCCGGCAGAGCGGCGGCTGGAACGGCGGCAGCCGGCAGAACGGCGGCTGGAACGGCAGCCGGCAGAACGGCGGCTGGAACGGCAGCCGGCAGAGCGGCGGCTGGAACGGCGGCTGGAACGGCGGCAGCCGGCAGAGCGGCGGCTGGAACGGCGGCTGGAACGGCGGCAGCCGGCAGAGCGGCGACTGGAACGGCAGCCGGCAGAGCGGCAGCTGGAACGGCGGCAGCCGGCAGAGCGGCGACTGGAACGGCAGCCGGCAGAGCGGCAGCTGGAACGGCGGCAGCCGGCAGAACGGCGGCTGGAACGGCAGCCGTAGGTAGGGCGGCTCACTGCCGTCAGTATCGCTATCGCTGTTACCGTTGGTGAAGCGTCGAAAATCTTCCTACGACGGAAGATGAAGGTGTGCCATGAACGTTCGCCATCGGGACAGCAGGTTGTGGCGGCCGGGCGACTTCTGGTAATCGCAGCGTTCTCTGCCCTGCTGGGACTCCAGATACCGGCCGCAACAGCTGCGCCGCCTCCGGGCGGGTACGTTTTGTCTGGGAGGTGACCAGACAAGTCTGGATTGCATCGGAGACGTCAACCACGACGGTGAGGTCGATGCGCTCGACTACCGCCTCTTCGTGCAATGGACTGGTTCGGCCTGGAAGGCGGGGGCCGGCTCCTCATTCAGGTGTCAGAGGGTTTCGCTCCTGGCTGCGTTCGACGTTCCCGTCGGGCCCTGCGGACGTAGAAGGCCATCGTCCACGCCAGCCAGAGCACCAGCAGGCCCCCGGCGATGCACGTACCCACCACGGCGCCGACGTCGGGCCGGGCGAACGCCAGCCCGACGAGCGCACCGACCCCGACCAGCACGCCGAGCACGAGGAGCCCGACGCCTTCCCCGACTATCCGTCTCACGCCGGCGTGACGAAGACGCGATGCCACCGCACGCCACGGCCCGCACGGACGCCGTAGCGCGCTGGGTTCAGCATCAGCCGAATCAGCCGACGCCCGGAGATCTCGAATTCACACGCTTCCGCACAGGGGCAGGCCGGGTGTACGCCTCTGCGTCGGCCTGGTGCATCGGCGGGTCGTGGTAGGCGCGTGCGGCGACCGCCTTGGGTGCGCCGAGGAACGCGGTCCGCTAAACGAGTAAGTCCTATCTCTTCAGTGGTCGTAGGCGATCAGTGATCGGGTGGCGGACCGTGCTGGTCACCAGGCCCATGGTCGGACAATCGGGCTGGCTTCGCAGCGAGATCCGACGAGCCGAGTATGACCGTCGGCTCGGGGTCCGGGTTGTTCAGGGCCTGCGGCCGTGGAAGGTGCGGCGCAGGTCGCTGGCCCAGGCGTCGGGGTTCTCCCAGGGGATGAAGTGGCCGCCGTGGTCGTGGGCGTTGACGTTGACGTGGTTGAACCAGCCGGCCTGCGGGCCGGTCGTGAACGCCTGGACACGCTCGGCGGCGGTGTGGATGCCGGGCGGGTTCTCGTAGGTGACGAAGGTGAGGCCGACCGGGGCCTGCACGACCGGGGTGCGGTCGTGGGCGGGGGCCCAGGGGTAGCGGTTGGCGTTGGCGTAGTAGCGCATCGACGTGGCGATGGAGTTGTTCACCCAGTAGATCGTGGCGTGGGTGAGCAGGTCGTCCCTGGTGAAGACGGACTCGACGTCGCCGCCGTTGTCGCTCCAGGCGTTCCAGCGTTCCAACAGCCAGGCGAGCAGGCCGGCGGGGGAGTCGGCGAGGCCGTGGGCCAGGGTGGCGCCGTCGAGGGTGTGCACGGCGAGGTGGGACGCCGAGCGGTGGTCCAGCTCGATGATGCGGGCGCGGATGTCGGCGGGCTGGTCGTCGGTGAGGGGCCGGTTGCGGGCGAGGTCCCAGGCGCGGGGGCCGGTGAAGAAGTCCAGCGGCAGCCCGGAGCCGATATGGATGCCGTACAGCTCGTCGGCGTACTTGTGGCCGAGCTGGCTGGAGACGATCCCGCCGATGTCGCAGCCCCCGGCGGCGTATTTCTCGTAGCCCAGGGTCTCGGTCATCAGGGTGTGCCAGAGGTCGGCGACCTTCCAGAAGTTGACGTCGGGAAAGCCGGTGAGCGGGCCGGGGAAACCGAAGCCGGGCAGGGAGGGCACGACGACGTCGAACGCGTCGGCGGGGTCGGCGCCGAACGCGCCCGGGTCGGCAAGCGGGTCGATCACCTTCGACCAGTGCCAGAATGTCCACGGCCAGCCGTGGGTGAGGATCAACGGAATCGGGCGGGGGCCGCGGCCGGGTTTGCGCAGGAAGTGCACCGGGACACCGGCGACGCTCACCTGGTAGTGCTCGTAGGCGTTGATGGCGGCCTCGGCCTTGCGCCAGTCGTAGCCGTCGCGCCAGTAGGCGACCAGCTCACGCAGATAGCTGTCCGGGACGCCGTAGGACCAGTCCTCGTTCCCCTCGTCCAGCGGCGGACGGGTCAGGGTGAGACGGGCGCGCAGGTCATCGAGGACGTCGTCGGACACATGGATCGGGGCGGGCTCCAGGGGGAAGGCGTGCAGGGGGGTCATGGCGTGATTCTCCTACCGCCCACCGCGACATCCGGGGTTGTCAGCCTGAGCGGCGGAAGCCGCCCTCGGTGTTGAGGGTCTGCCCGGTGATCCAGGCGGCGTCGTCGGTCGCGAGCCAGGCGATGAGGCGGGCGGGGTCGTCGGGAGTGCCCCAGTGTTGCTGTGGGAAACGGAGGCGGACGGTTTCGTGGACCCCGGGCGGGGCGTAGCCGGTGTCGACGGGACCCGGGTTGACGGCGTTGACGGTGATGGCCTGGTCGGCGAGATGGTCGGCGAGGGTGCGTGTGATGGACGCGAGGGCCCCTTTGCTGGCTGCGTAGGCGACCTCGTCGCGCATCGGTCCGAGGTCCTGCCCGGAGGTCATGAAGATGATCCGTCCGCCTCGCCGGCCGTCGTGCTGCGCGGCGAAGGCCTGAGCCAGCAGGATCGTCGAGCGGGTGTTGACGGCCCAGTGTGTGTCGAGCATGGCGGCGTCGAGGGTGCCCAGCGGACCGTCGCCGCCGCTGCGAGCGTGGTTGCAGACGAGGATGTCGAGGTGCCCGACGGCGGCGCGGGCGCTGTCGACCAACCGTTCAGGTGCTCCGGGGGCGGTGAGGTCGCCCTCCACATGGTGGAGGGCCGCCTGGTCGTTGCCGCGGGCGGCGGCCACGCCGTCGATGACCGCCTGTGGTCCGCCGGGATCGGCCCCCCAGGGCTGGTCCCGGTCGTGCGGTGTGTAGTGGTGCAGGAACAGCGATGCGCCCAGGGCGGCGAGACGTCGGGCGGTGGCGTATCCGATGCCCGCGCGTCGGCTGACGCCGGTGACCAGCGCCGCCCTGCCATGCAACGGCAGCGCGGCGCAGCGGAGCTGGACCGGGTCGAATGCGGCGGAAGGCATGATCGCCAGTTTCGGTGTTGTCGTGGGTCCCGTGCTACGGATTTAGCGCGGGTGTGGCGTGGCGCGGTGTCGTCGGCTGACGTCGGCGGCGTAGCTGGTCCAGTCGCCGCTGCTGGCTTGTTCGCCGGCGCGGCGGGCCGGTGAGCGTTCGCCACCATCCTGGTGATCAAGTGTGCTGAGGAAGTGGTGGAACGCTCGATCGGTGCGGGTGGTGTCGGCGGTGGCGTCGAGGTCCATGAGCAGGCCGCGGATGACCGCGAGGACGAGGGTCGCGAGCTCCTGGCGGCCGATGCTGCCCAGGCCGTCCGTGAGCGGCCCGAGCCAGTCGGTCGTCGCGGTACGGCGGAACTCGGGCCACAGCTGCTGCGCCGAGCTCTCCCGCAGCTGGGCGAACATCCGCAGGAACGGCTGTCCGTCCGGGCCGGTCATCGAGGTCCAGGCGTTGGCCAGCGTGGTGGTGTAGGGCTCGTCGGGTCGTGCGCGCAGCAGGGCGCCGAAGGTGTCGAGCTGGCGTTGGCGCGCGTGGCCGAGGACGGCCCGGAGCAGGGCGTCGCGGGTGCCGAAGTGGTAGATCAGCATGCGGGCCGAGGTGCCGGCGGCGCAGGCCAGCGGCTCGAGCCGGTCGGGCAGGCCGTGCTCGAGCGCGTGGTCGGTGCACGCGTCGAGCAGCCGCTGCTTGATCTCTGGCTGTCGTCGCCGTCCCATCGCCGCATCTTTTCGCGTAACAACTGCTACGTCTACCGTTGCTCGAGACGTAGCCAGGACAGCCGCGGAGGTGGCGATGAGGGTCGTGTTCGTGCACGGGGCGTGCGGGACGGGGCGTGGTGGTGGCACCGCGCGGCGGGGCTGCTGCGGGAGCGGGGGGTGGCGAGCGTGTCCCCGGCGCTGCCGAGCTGCGGCGAGGCGGGCGTGCCGACAGGGGCCGGTGGCCCGGGGCTGACCGAAGACGTCGCCGCCGTGCGCCACGTGCTCCACGACGGCGACGAACCCACCGTCGTGGTCGCCCACAGCTACGGCGGCATCGTGACCGCGGAGGCGGCCGCGGGGGTCGGCTCGGTGCGCCATCTGGTGCTGGTCTCCAGCTATCTGCCCGAGGTCGGGCAGAGCCTGTCGGAGTTCGGCGACGGCACCCCCGCCCCGTTTCTGGACGTCGACCCGGGCGCCGGGACGTTCGGGGTTCGCCCCGAGCTGCTCGTGGACACGTTCCTGGCGGACTGCGACGCAGGCGTCCAGACGCAGGCGCCGGCTCACCTCGCCCGGCAGAGCGTCCAGGTGACCGGGCAGCCGGCCGGGGCGGCTGCCTGGCACCACGTGCCCTGCACCTACCTCGTGTGCACCCAGGACAGGGGCACCCCTGCCCGGCTGCAGCGCGCGTTCGCCCGCAGGGCCGGGAGTGTCGTCGAGCTCGACGCCGGCCACCACCCCTTCCTGTCCCAGCCCGCCGCGGTGGCCGACCTGCTGCTGAACCTGGAGGGCACCCGCCGATGAGCGTGCCCTCGCGCAGAGGACCAGGGAGCCGATGTGAGCGACAACGCCGAGTGGCCTCAGCCTCGGCTGTTGGCCAGGGTGCGGTCGAGGAGGGGGAGCAGGCGGTCCCAGTGACGCTGTAGTGCGGAAGGGTCGAAATCGCTGTCGAGCAGGTCTTTCTTCGTCGCGTCCAGGACCCAGGCGTGTCGGGTGATGACCTCGACCAGAACAACACCGCCGGGATGACGGGCCTCGCCCAGCTGGGCTCGAAACGGCGCGTGCTGCTGCGACCTGCAGCGGGCCTGGGCCATCTCGACTGTCTCTGGGCATGAGGATGACCAGAGACGACTTCTCCGAGGTGTTTCGCGGCTTCGGTGAGCGGTGGGATCGCTTCCGCGAGACCGCCCGCGACGACCATGCCCTCGCGCTCGCCCTGCACGAGCAGGTCACCGCCGCCGTCCGCGCAGGGTGATGCCCTTGCGCGTGCGCGATGCCCCTGTGAACGTTCCCTTGACTAGGGCTCATTGACCCGACGGTCGCGTGCCTCGGTGGCGGTGACGTTTATGAAACCCTCGCCGGTCAATAGCCGAAGCCATACCGGTTCGGCCTGCCCGACAGCGAGCAACTGTCGCTGATCTAGGAAGAGGTTGCCGTCGCATCCGCCGAAAATCGGGCGGATAGTGCGTCACGAACTCGGACGCCCTGCGGCGGGCTCGTGGAGAAGCTCGCGCCGTTGCGGGAGGCGATGGCAGCCCGCGAGGAGCTCGCTGACACCCTCGCCGCCGGCGCGTCCACACCCACGGGCGCCGCGTTACTGGCGATCCTGCGTCCGTTCGGGCACCTCGAGCCCCTCGTGCCGCAGGGGTCGACGCGCCGAGGCAGCCGAGCGGGGCGTCGCGGTCGTCGGCTCCGCCGCATTCCCTCGCGCACTCGACGCGGCGGTCGGGACGGCCCGGTCATGGCTGCCGGCGTCGCTGGCCGCGGCGGCCACCACCGGCCGGGGCTGCGGCGATCCGGAGCCGGCGCGCTACCTGAGGACGGGCGCTGACCAGCGGTGTTGCCCGGAAAAGAACTAGCGCCAGATCTGAATGCGGAGGCAAACAACCCACCACGAAAGCCGAAGACAGAGCATCCCGGCGATAAAGATCGGGAAAGCGATCAATCAGCCCGCGGATCCACCTCGCGCCCAGGCCGAGGTACACACATGAACGCCGGGTGTCGACTGCACGACAGCTATCGCTTCCCGGATTTCAGCGGGATACCCTGAACGCCAGCCGAAAGGGTTCCCAACCTGGGATCGAGTCGGCCTCTTCTCCGGCGGGCAGAGGTCCGCCGGGGTGTTCCGGTCGGTACGTACGCTTCTCCTGAGCGCCTCCCGAGGCGCACGTGCCAGGCGCGAAAGGAATATGCATGGCTGCGGTACAGACTTTTTTCCAGAACTCCGTCGGGCGCCTCCTTCTCATCACAATGCTCGCCTTCGGCCTGGTCGGCGGGACGCTGTCCATCACCCACCCGGACTGGTTCCGCGGCTCGTCCTCCGACGCTGGCGTAATGCCGATCGGCGGCGGCCACGGCGGTCCGATCAAGGGCGGTCCGATCGTGGTCGACCCGGACAAGTAGCCTCTGTGCCCCGCCGCTGCCGGGGCTGCCCGGTGGGGGCGCCGGCTATGACGGCCGGCGCCCCCACCGGCGCGACCCGGATCCGCCGGTCCAGGCCGTCGGGCCCCCACCGGCGGATCCGCCGCAATCCCGAGAGGACACGCTGATGGCCGCTATCTCGCCAGCACCCGCGTCGGCCGGGACCAGCACTGCCACCGCGGCGCCGGGGAACACCCCGGTGCCCGAGGGATCCGCAGAATCCGGGGCAGGCCGAAGCAGGGCGCTGCGGCAGGTGACCACGGGCCTGATCGCCGTGGCCGCCGTGGCCGCCGGCGTACTGGAGCGCCCACAACTGGTGATCGGCTTCGTGATCTGCGCGCTGGTCTTCATCCCCCTCGAACAGCTCATCCCGCTGATCCACCGCCCGCCCCGGCCCGACTGGGTCGTCGACGTCGTGCACAGCTTCGCCAACCGCCTGCCGATCACGATCGCGTTCGCGGTGGCACTCGGCGTGCTCGGCCCGGCGGCGCACCGGGTCTTCCCATCGGCGGTGCGCCACGTCGTGCTCGCGCAGCCGGGATGGCTGCAGTTCGCCGTGCTGGTTCTGGTCGCCGACCTGGCGAACTACGCCGGCCACCGCGCGCTGCACGAGATCGGGCCGCTGTGGCGGCTGCACGCGGTGCACCACTCGAGCACCGAACTGGACTGGCTGTCCACCAGCCGCGGCCATCCCCTCGACCAGATCATCAACCTGGTCGTGACCGTGATCCCGATCTACGCGATCGGCTTCGACCTGAGCTTCTCCGCAGCCTTCATGGCGTTCCAGTTCTACTTTCCGTTCCTGGCCCACGCCAACACCCGCATCACGCTGCGGCCGTTGAGCGCCGTGTTCGTCACCCCCGCGTTCCACCACTGGCATCACGCCCTCGAGTCCGAGGCGGTCAACCGCAACTACGGGGCAATCTTGTCGGTATGGGACCGGCTGCTGCGCACCAGCTACCTCCCCCGCCGGATGCCCACCGCCTACGGCATCCGCGACGCCATGCCGGCCAGCTGGCTCGGCCAGCTCGCCGCCCCGTTCCGCGCGCGGCCGTCCGCACCCGGCCGGCCGTAGGAGGCCTGGGCACCGGTTCCGGCCTCGCCTCCTTGCGGGCGTTGGCGGACAAGTACCACGTGCACCGGCGTACGGTCCGGGAGGCGTTGGCGGGGGCGTGGCCGAGGAAGAAACCGCCGCCGCGCAAGTCGTGGTTGGACCCGTTCAAGTCGGCGGTCGACGAGATGCTGCGGGCCGACCTGGACGCCCCGGCGAGGACTCCGCTGGTTGAGCAGTACGTGAGCGGCGGGCGACGAACCAGGCGAGCAGTTACCTGTAGTGACGGCGCACGACGTGGGTGATCGTCGTCGCGGCCTCGCGCAGCCGGTCGGGTGGGTGGGTGG
>NZ_JAMPTM010000651.1 GCF_025403375.1 Frankia gtarii | reverse complement strand
CTGGGACCGCACCGCGCGAATCTGGGACGCCACCACCGGACACCACCAGCTCACCCTCACCGGCCACACCAACCCGGTGACCAGCGGCACGTGGAGCCCCGACAACACCCGCATCCTCACCACCAGCAACGACGACACCGCGCGAATCTGGGACGCCACCACCGGACACCACCAGCTCACCCTCACCGGCCACACCAACACGGTGACCAGCGGCAC
>NZ_JAMPTM010000650.1 GCF_025403375.1 Frankia gtarii | reverse complement strand
GAGTTTCACCGCCTCGTCCTTGTACTCCGGCGTGAACCGCCTGCGTGACTGCGCCATCAATATCCTCCGTCCACGGATCAATTATCCCACAGGGATCACTGTCCGAAGAACGGGTACCACCTCAGTATGCGGATGGCGGCGGGTTAACGGCGCAGGGCCGGGCCCGCCGGGAAGCGGTCCGGTTGTAGGCCGCGGGCCTGTTCGCCGCGGGTGTCGACCCGGTGGAGGTGGCCGGGCAGTTGCGGGTGAGT
>NZ_JAMPTM010000064.1 GCF_025403375.1 Frankia gtarii | reverse complement strand
TGCCGACAGCGACCGTCCCACCGCCGGTGAGCGCGCCGCCAATCAGCGCCGCGCCGGCACCCACGACGTCGCTGGGCAGTGATGCCCCACCCCCGTCCGCTGCGCCCTTCAGCCCCCCGCAGTCCGCCGGGCCATCGACGGGCAAGAGCTCAGCCGGCGCCGAAGGCGCCGGCAAGACCGGAGGTACGGGCAAGGCCGGAGGCACCGGCCCAAGCAGCACCGGGCCGTCCGAGCCCGACGACCGCATCGTCGGCACCCTCACCGGTCCGGCACCGGTCTCCGTGTAGCCGACCCCCGTCAGCGGACTGTGTAAAACAGCGTCGTCACATACTGATCGAAATCGTTGATTCGCAGCGTCAGCCGGAGCTGCCACTTTCCCGCCAAGGGCGCCTGCACCCGATCGCTGCGCGCGTGCCCCGGGGCAGCCAGGTCGAGCGGCACCTCGAACGGCCCAAGATCCGCGGTCGGCAGGGATAGTGCCGCACTTGCCTGCACCAGTTTCTGCGGCTTGCCACTGGGCGCCCAGGCGTACACGTCGAGAGACTCGGCTCCAATCCTGGTCGGCGCGACCCGCACCTTCACCGTCATCGGGCCGGCGAACGCCGTACCGGTGAACGGCGGTGCATAGCTGGTGCGCGCGGGAATCATGTTCACCAGGGTCGCGGTGAGCCCCAGTACCACCGCCCCGACGATCAGCTCCGACGCGACCCCACGCCGCAGGCCGGTCAACGCGGCGGCGCTCGGCGCCTTCTCCGTCGGCTCCGGATCGGATCGGTCGCCGGGGATGCGACCGGAATAGTGGCGGCGCACCCACCGCTGAGCAAGTGCACCCAGCGCGATCATGCCGAGGACAAACCACACCTTGTAGAGCAACAAGCGCCCGTAACTGGTGTCGACGACGGCTCGGAGCGTCCCGATCTCCCGCCAGCTCTGGAACAGGCCGCTGAGCACGATCACTGCCACGGCCCCCGTTGCCACCCGTGACCAGCGGGGCAGCACCTCCGCCAGCTCCACCGCCGCCGCTCGGCGGACCAGGAAGAGCGCGATCACCGCCAGCCCGCCGATCCACACGGACATTCCGAGCACGTGCACCGTCAGGCTGGCCGTCGCGAGCCACACCAGGTCCCCGGCGCTGCCGTGGCCGATCGCCGCCAAGGTCACCGCCACCACAAGTCCGAGACCGGCCAGCTCGCATCTGCGCCACACGTCAAGGGAGGCGGTACGGAACATCCGGCGCAGCAGCGGTACCGCGAGGCAGAGCGCAAGCAGCCGGATCAGCAACAGATGGCCGAACCGCTCCTCCAGCGTCGCCGACAGCACCGACCAGCGGCCCAATCCGTCCAACCCCAGCCCGGCGGCATATGGCCCCTGCAGGAGCAGCTGCCCCAGGCCGGCGAGCGACGACAGCCCCCATGCCCCCGCTATGAGCTGGTTTGCACCGCTCGTCCGCAACCCCTGCGGCCAGAGCAGTAGCAGAAAGAAGCAGGCGCCCAGCAGAACGCCGATGCCGGCGTAGCCGGCGAACCGCGCGACACCGAACAGGAATCCGACCGTCCGCGAACCGGACGTGTTCGCCTCCGCCCTGGCGGCCCCTGCCTCCGGTGGTCCCCCCACGCCGAAGGCGAAGGCGCCGGAGATCGGGTGACTGTCCGCGGAGATGACCCGCCAGCTGGCCACATAGGTGCCCGTGGGCAGGTTGGGTCGCAGCGTCACCATCGCCTCGGAGGCCTTCTGCCCCGATCGCGCCTGACCATCGTCTACCCGGGCGCCCGCCGAATCGAGTACCCGGATCGAATCCCGCGAGACCCGGACCGACTCGCTGTAGTCGATCACTATCCGGGTCGGCGCAGCGGCGAGCGCCGCGCCGTCCGCCGGACTGCTTCCCGTCAGCAGGGCATGAGCGGACGCCGGCGCGACGCCGAGCCCGAGCCCGATCGAGGTGGTGATCATGACCAGAGAGGCCATGATCACCACCATCACTCTTCGCACGAAACTACGCCCGCCGCCGGGCCGTCACCAGTGCGAAGGCGCCGGCCACAAGACCGAGTGCACCCAGAACCACACCGATGATTCCGAGCCAGCGGGCGGTCCCATCGCTGTCATCCGCCTGCGGGGCCTCGGCGACATTCTGCATCGCCGCCGAATTGTGCACGCCGGTCGGCGAGCCCTCAGCCGCCCCAGCTGCGGTCACCGTCAGCGACGGCGCCGGCTTGTCCGGCTCCTCGGCCCCTGGCTGCGCGACATCAACCCATCGCACCACATCCCCGTTCGAATAGGTCTGCAGTGCCTTGAATGCGAGCTGTCCGGCCTTGTCCGGCATCGGACCAGCGGAAACGGTGAACGTGTCAAACTCCCCTGGCTTGATTCCCTGACCCCCCTGCGCCGTCCAGGTGATGCGGGTGACCACCTCGCTCACCTGGCCGTCGTCCGTGCTCAGGGGCTTCGCGGGCGCCGCCTTCGTGATCTTGTAAGTCCAGCCGGCCTTAGGCTGCACCGACACCGACGCGAGCGGTGTATCGACGGGGAACTGAACATCGATACCGGTGGTGGAAGCGTCGTCCTCTTCGGTCGGCACCTTGAACGAAAGCGTGGCATAGCTACCTGCGGACGCGGTGGACGGCTGCAGGGTGACGTGCGCGGAGGCCGGCACTGTCGTGGCAAGTACGGCCGCGCCGGCAACCACACCGAGCACACCCACACGTCGATAGAGGCGGATCATGTAAGTCCTTCCAAACGGTCCCACAGCGCAGCGGGAACACAGAGAATCCGTGTCTCACGGGCGCCGGAGCGTCGTTCGTCAGGCCATGGCAATAAGCAGCGGTGAGCAACCCATGGCGCACCGCCCCGTCCGACCGATCTCCGGCTGGCCCTGCGGCGGGCCACGCCGACGGGCGGATCGCCCGAGCGGACGGGTATGTGGGCGGGGCGCCCGTCGACGAACGTCGGCGGGCGGCACTGGCGGAATCGAAGGCACGGCGAGACTCGCGGCCGGCCGGAACAGACAGAACAGCACCGGATGGGGACGGAGACCAGAAGCCGACCACAGCACACGCTCCGCACGACGCAGCAGCACCGCGACGCACGCCGCAGCCAGACCGTGCGCGAGTACCATCCGCGCCTCGACCGAGCAGCCGCCCGCCTGATGTGTGTGGGAGTGCGCAAGGGTGAGGGCGAAGGTGATGTGGAGCAGAATCTGGGTCCCCGCGACGCCTGCCACGAGCAACGGTAGGTGCCGTTCCCGGTCACCAAGGCCGTAGGCAATCCGGGTGAGCAGGAGGGAGGCGGAGATCATAATCGCGGCCGCCGGCCGCTGGGCGCCGCCGGCCACGTGCGCCGCCCAGGCCAAGCACACGGAGGACGAGGCGAACGTGACAGCTCGTCCAAGGCGAGCTGTCCCTCCGATCGCCGACCAACCTGTGCTCACAGGGAGCAAGCCTGCCATGTCCTGCCCGCTCACCGCCACATCCCCTCCAGCAACGTCGTCAAGCCGTCAGTTGTTCTCGCCGGCAGCGCCTCCCGAAGTAGGTCATCCTCGGACGGTCAACACCCGTTTACAGGTAGCGTCGGCGTTCTCCGACGTCGGAGCCCATGAACCCGAAGAGGACTGATGCGTCGTGCGGGTAGTCATCGCTGAGGATTCGGTACTACTCCGCGAGGGGCTGCGCCGCCTTCTCACCGACGCCGGCTGCGAGGTAGTCGCCACGGTCGGTGACGGACCCGGTCTGGTCGATGCGGTGGCGACGCACCAGCCCGACGTCTCCGTCGTGGACGTTCGGATGCCTCCTTCACACCGGGACGAAGGGCTACGAGCCGCGATCAAGGCCCGCTCCGAGGTCCCGGGCTCACCAGTCCTTGTCCTCAGCCAGTACGTTGAGAAACAGTACGCGGCGGAGCTTCTCGCCGACGGTGCCGGCGCCGTCGGATATCTTTTGAAGGACCGCGTCGCAGACGTTCGCGAGTTTGTGGATGCGGTGCGTCGGGTTGCGGCAGGCGGCACCGTCATGGATCCGGAAGTGGTGGCACAGCTTCTCGTCCGAAATCGACGCAACGACCCCATGTCTGCGTTGACCCCACGGGAACGAGAGGTCCTCACTCTCATGGCGGAAGGCCGATCGAACACCGCGATCGCCGCGCACCTGGTCGTGAGCAGCGGTGCCGTCGAGAAACACATATCAAACGTATTCTCGAAACTCGGCCTGGAGCCGACCACGAAGGACCACCGTCGAGTCCTGGCGGTCCTCGCGTATCTGCGGAGCTGACGAGCCCATTCGGCCACCCACCGCCTTCACCTAACTCGAACATGTGATCGATTCTGCATCCCTGGCGTACGCCTGTCAAGTGCGACCGCCTCCTCCGACCAGACCTGCCGGTAACCGCGTTCCATCCAGGAGCCGTCCTCCGCGTCAGACTAGCCAACAAGACGGCGATCGCGACAACGCGGCCTGCACCGCGGAACAGAGAAGGGACCAGTCCGGCAGCCACAACCGCAAGTAGACCACCGTGGCAAGATGAAATTCCGGATGGCATGATCGACGAGAAAAGCGTCAACGCGGGGGGCTTGACGAGAATGCCGCCAAGGCGCAGTATCGAACTCATGTTCGACGATGATCTGAACGTCATCCCCCTCCCTGACCTTGAGGTGGAAGTCTGCAGCTGGGCTGGTCGCATCTCGGCCGCGACCTTCCGCTGGCTGAGTCTGATCGCCGCCTTCGACCGCCGGAAAGGCTGGTCCTCGACCGGACTGCCGACCTGCGCGCACTGGTTGGCCTGGCGCTGCGGGCTCGGTCTGCGGGCAAGCTACGAGTACCTGCGCGTCGCCCGTGCACTCCAGACGCTCCCGCAGATCAGTGCAACCTTCGCCCGCGGCGAGATCTCCTTCTCCAAGATACGAGCCATCACACGCATCGCCACGCCGGACACGGAGGCCGAGTGGGCTCACGAGGCAAAACGATGCTCCGCCCGCGAACTCGAACGACTTGTCTCCCTACAATCGAAGATCAAGTCGGATGGCGGGCAAGACCGCGAGAAGAAGGGCGACAAAAAGGAGAGCCCACGCTGTTCCTGGCACTGGAACGAGGACGGCACTTTTTTTCTGATCGCCCGTCTCGATCCGGAACGCGGCGCGGTGATTGCCAAGGCCCTAGAGATGGCCACGTCAAGTCTCGACCAGCCGACCGATCCGCGCGATGAAGAAATGATCGCGTCGGATTTTGCGAACGAAAATCAGGAAAGAACGGTAACGGTGTCCATGCGAGCTGATGCACTCGCAGGAGTCGCGCATTCTTTCCTTACCCACGGCGCACCGAGGCTTACAGATCCGACCCTCTACACCGTCAACGTGCATGTCGATGTCGACACTTTGGTCGGTGGGATCGAAAGTCGTCCGAACAAAAATTCCCGGAACATAGAGAAGGAACATCCCAGCAATCGGTCCTGCGAGATCGAGGGGGGCGCCATGCTCGCGCCGAGTGTCGTCCGCCGACTGTCCTGCGACAGTCTTCTCCGCACACTTCTGATCGACTCGAAGGGAAACCCGCTCGCACTCGGTCGCACCCGACGGAGCCCTTCCACCAAGCTGCGGAGAGCCATCTATGCGCGGGACAAGGGTGTCTGCCGGTACCCCGGTTGCCGGCACACCAGGTGGCTTCAGGTTCATCATATTGAGGAATGGAGCACCGCGGGAGGGACGACAGATCCGGCAAATTTGATCCTGCTCTGCTCACTCCACCACCGACTTATACACGACAAAGGCCTGATTCTCGAGCGGCGGCCGACCGGGGAGGTCCTGGTCTTTCACCCGGATGGAACGGTCACTCAGGAGGCGCCGCCGATGAGCAGCGATCCAGACCCGCTGCGTATCTTCCGCACCGCTGCACCCCATGGGCCAGGTCAAGGATCTTCGGCTGGACAGGCAGCGTGAGCCCCGCCGCAGGCCGAGTGCTGATCGATCGGCTCGAGTCGGCCCCGACCAGGCGTCCCGCACCCTGCACCGATCTGATGGGACACGGGGTCGGTTGCCTGGCTACGTGAGGCGATGCCCGTAGGCTCCCGGTCTTGTGAGCCCCATCCTCGCGTCCGGACGAGCTGGGAACTTCCTGCGATCTTTGTTGATCATCGCTGTGCTCGTCCTGACGATGCGGACGGCCTACCTGCTGTGGTTCTTCCATACCCCGGCCTGGACGTCGCGACCGCACGACATCCGCTACTGCGGCGGATGGTACGAGCGGGCCGGCACACCAGATGTCACGGGCAGTCAAGCCAGGCGGACCGCTGGTGGAGACCTCAAGGCGGTGATGCGATCACCGGTCTTCCGGCCGATCACTACCCACCGTCCGTCTTCGGCCTGTCCGCAGTATCTGTTCGCCAAGGTCGGGAAGGATGTCTACGTGACCTACCGCGCCACCGACGACTGAGCCGAGTCGCTCAACGCGGGTCCGGTGAGCACGTAGACCCGGGCGTGTATCGAGGTGCGCTGCTGCAGCGCTGCGCGGACCGCTCGATGCAGCCCGTCCTCGAGGTAGAGCGCTCCTCTCCACTCGATCACGTGCGGGAAGAGGTCTCCGTAGAAGGTCGAGTCCTCATCGAGCAGTACATCGAGCGCAAGCACTCGCTTCGTCGTGACGAGCTGATCGAGCCGGACCTGGCGGGGGGGAATGGCCGCCCAGTCCCGCTGGCCAAGGCCGTGCTCGGGGTACGGGCGACCGTCTCCGACCAACTTGAAGATCACCGGCACCTCCTCTTCGAGGGCGAGACATCCGTCGACTAGGACAGCCTAGAATCCCCGCCTCGCCTATAAGACCCCGGTCGGCCCGGAGCGGGAACCGGGTGGACACCAGGACCACGGCCGGGTCGTGGATCCCCACATCGGGCCGGCTCTCACTTGACCTCCGCGCCAGGTCTGACTTAAGTAAGCCTTACCTCAAGAAAGGAGGCCGCGATGATGTCGCCAACCCACGCTCAGGACATGGTCACGATGGCTCAGCAGGCGAGGACGGTCCTGGCCAGTGGCCGCACGGCACTGCTGACTCTTCCCTGTGAGCAGGCACGGGGATGGGTGGGAGTGATCGACGACGGAGGCGAGCCGGTGCTGATGGCGAGCACCGAAGGCCGGCTTGCCGGCGCCGCCAGGAACGGGAGGCGGAGCTGGGTCGAGGTTCCCGGGCACGCTGGCGAGCGCCTGATCCTTGCCGGCCCGCTGCGGGTGGTACCGGGTACCACGGAACAGATCCTGCGCCGGCTCGCCGATCTAGGCCGCACAGTCAGCACGGAGGACGGCATCGCCGATGGCCTTTCCGTGCTGGCTCTCTCCGTCGACGATGTGGTGCTCTGCCTACCCACCACCGACATGGACTGTGGTCCACGCCGATGGACCTCCGCCACGGTAGGCCGGCGCATCGACCTGGCCACCTATGCGTTCGCCGAACCGGACCTGATCAGTGCCTACGCCCCGGAGCTCATCGAGCATCTCAACGTGGGGCATGCGGATCAGATGCGTCAACTCGCCCGATACGCACTACCGGAGGCGACCGACGGCGACGTCGCTGGCGTCCAGGTCAGCGGCCTGGATCGATACGGCCTGGATCTGTGGCGAGTCGATGGCGCCGGAGCCGAGCAGGTGCGGGTCACGTTCCGACAGCCGCTCATCGAGCCTCGCTCGCTTGGCCGGGAGCTACGCCGATTGCTTGATCAGTCGACCAACACCTCGGAATGACGACCATAATCGGCTCCGGACGTTCCTGCCTCACGCCCGGAGGCTCAGATGTCTCAAGCGCGTCATCGCCTGAGTCTGGCTGCGCACCGCGGTGCACGAACTGCGAACCGGACGATGCAGTCCGCCCGGTCGACCCTGCCAGGAGCGTCATCGAGCTTCGCACAGAGGAGCATCGCGGTGCCGAGACCACGCTCACCCTGAACGCGGACGTGCTGTTCGCGTTCGACTCGGCGGAGCTCACCGCAGTCGCGCGAAGCCAGATCGCCGACGTGGCCGGCCAGGTCACCGGGTCCGCCGCACCGGTCCGGGTGGACGGGTACACCGACAGCTTCGGCACGCCCGCATACAACGCGATCCTGTCTCAACGACGTGCCAGCGCCGTCGCCGATCTCCTGCGGCCCACGGCGGCGGACGGGGTACTCGTCTCCGCCAGGAGGCATGGGGCAGCCGATCCGATCGCCCCCAACACCCTGCCCGGCGGTTCGGACAACCCGGCCGGGCGGGCACTCAACCGCCGGGTGACAATCACCTACGGCAGCCGCTGAGACCACTGCCGATGCTGAGCGCACAGCCGCCGGTGAGTCCAATTTGACATCGGCATCGAAAATCGTTTCCAATTAGGCCATGTCACGACCCGCCGCGATCGTCTTCGACCAGGCGAGCGTCGCCTATGGGCGGGTGCCTGCGTTGGAGCAGGTCCATGGCACGGTGCACCAAGGGGAAATCGTCGCTCTCGTCGGACCGAACGGCGCGGGCAAGTCAACCCTCATCAAGGCGTTGCTCGGCCTGGTGCCGGTCGCGTCAGGTTCGATCAGTGTCCTCGGCCGGCCGCCCGCGCTGGCGCGCCGGCAGGTCGCGTACGTGCCGCAGGCGGACACGCTCGACCCGGACTTCCCGGTCTCAGTGGCGCAGGTCGTCCTGATGGGCCGCTACCGGCGGATCGGCTGGCTGCGGCCGCCCGGACGGGCCGACCGGGACGCGGCGGCGGAAGCGCTGGCGGCGGTGGGCCTCGCGCACCGGGCGGCGGACCGGTTCGGGACACTGTCGGGTGGGCAGCGGCAGCGGGTGCTGCTCGCCCGGGCGATCGCGGCGCAACCGGCGGCGTTGCTGCTCGACGAGCCCTTCAACGGGGTCGACGCGGTCTCCCAGGAGGCTCTGCTGGCCACGATCAGAGCTCTCGCCGCGGGTGGCGCCGCAGTCGTCGTGTCCACCCATGACCTGGGCCTGGCGCAGCTCACCTGCGATGGGATCTGCCTGCTCAACCGGCACCAGTTCGGCTTCGGTCCACCCGGCGAGGTACTCACCCCCGACCTGCTGCGGGCCGCCTATGGCGGGGCCGCGTTGGAACTGGGCGATCGCGGTCTGATCGTCGCCCGATCATGATCGATTTCTTGGTAACGCCGTTCGACCGGCCCTACATGACGCGGGCTCTCGTCGAGGCGCTGCTCCTCGGTGCACTCTGCGGCGTGGTCGGGGTATATGTGCTGCTGCGCCGGCTGGCATTCCTGACCGACGCCGTCACCCACACCGTCTTTCCCGGGGTCGTCGTCGGGTTTCTGGTCTCCGGCCGGTCCGGCGTCGTGCCGGGCGCACTCGTCTGCGCGGTGGCCGCGGTCGCCCTGTTCACGGCGATCGCGGCCACCCGACGAGTGAACGAGGACACGACCCTGGCCGTGCTGCTGACGGCCTTCTTCGCGGTGGGAGTGATCCTCATCTCCCGGCAGCGTTCGTACACCGCCGATCTGACGGCCTTCCTGTTCGGGCACATCCTGACCATCGACACGGCGGACATCGTGGTCACCGCCGTGGTGGCCGTGCTTGCCGGGTTGGTCCTGCTCGGGCTTGGGAAGGAGCTGCTGCTGCGGGCCTTCGATCCGGAGTGGGCCCGGGCGGCGGGATACCGGATCACCGCGCTCGACCTGGTGAGCAACATGCTGATAGCGCTGGTCGTGGTCGCGTCGGTCCAGGCCGTCGGGACCGTGCTTGTGATCGCGATGCTCGTCGTGCCGGCCGCGGCGGCGCGGCTGCTGTCCGAGCGGCTCGGCGTCATCGTCGCCGTGGCGGTGCTCGTCGGTATGGCCGGCGCCTGGCTGGGACTCGCCACCAGCTACGAGGCATCGGTCGGCCACGATGTTCGGCTGGCCGCCGGGGCCACCATCGTGCTCGTTCTCGTCGCCTTCTACGCCCTGGTGACACTCGGCCAGGCCTCCCGGCGGCTGGTGAAGCGATGACCCTGTTCTCTTCGCTCGGCGACGGCTACGTGCGGCGCGCGCTGCTGGAGGTCGTGATCGTCGGGGTGCTCTGCGGAGCTGTCGGTGTCCATGTCGTGTTGCGTCGGCTGAGCTTCCTGACCATGGCGTTGACCCACGCGACTTTTCCCGGGGTGGTCATCGCGACGATGCTCGGCCTGGGCCTCGTCCTCGGCGCGGGGCTGTTCGGTGTGCTCCTTGTGGCTGTCGTGGCAGCGCTGACCGGCCCGCGCGGCGCGGAACACGGACGGGAGACCTCCAGCGTCACCGCCGTGGTGCTCTCCGGCGGCTTCGCCCTCGGGATGGCGCTGATGTCGACGCAGGAGGGCTTCAGCCGGGACCTCACCGCCTTCCTGGTCGGCTCGGTGCTTACCGTCGCGCCGAGTGACCTCGTCGTCAGCGCGGTGACGACGGCGGTCGTGCTCGGGGTGCTGGCAGCACTGCGCAAGGAGCTGCACCTGGCCGCCTTCGACCCGGATGCCTTCGCCGCCGCGGGCTATCCGGCCCGCCGACTCGATCTCGTCCTGCTGCTGGCACTCGAGGCGACGGTGGTGACCTCCCTGCCCGCCGTCGGCACGATCATGGCCGTCGCCCTGATCGTCGGCCCGGCGGCGACCGCCCGGCTCTGGTGTTCACGGACGGCCACGATGACCGCCATGGCCATGGTTGTCGGCGTCGCCGCCGGTGTGATCGGGCTCGCTGTCAGCGAGCAGTGGAACGTCGCTGCCGGCGGTGCCATCGTGCTCTCCGTCGCCGCGTTCTTCGTGGTCTCGCTGGTGTTGCAGTCACTCCCGTGGGGTGAACCTGCCGCCGCAGCCCTGGGCCGCCGAAAATCCGCTGGACGCCCCACCTACTCTGGGTAGATGGAGTTCACCCAGTCCGACAAGCTCGCCGACGTCTGTTACGACGTCCGTGGGCCTGTCCTCGACGAAGCGACTCGGCTGGAAGCCGCGGGCGCGCGCATCCTCAAGCTGAACATCGGCAACCCGGCACCGTTCGGCTTCTCCGCTCCGCCGGAGGTACTCGAGGCCGTCATGGCAAACCTTGCGGATGCACAGGGGTACAGCGACTCCAAGGGCCTGCGCGCCGCGCGCGAGGCGGTCGTGGGTTACCACAACCGCAAGGGCATCACCGGGATCACGTCCGACAGTGTGTATCTGGGCAACGGCGTGTCCGAGATGATCATGATGTCGTTGCAGGCGCTACTCAACAACGGCGATGAGGTGCTGCTCCCGGCGCCCGATTACCCGCTGTGGACGGCCGTGGTCAGCCTCTGCGGCGGGCGGCCGGTGCATTATCTCTGCGACGAGACCGCCGGCTGGGCGCCGGACCTGGCGGACATCGCCCGGAAGGTCACCCCGCGGACCAGGGCGATCGTCGTCATCAACCCGAACAACCCCACCGGCGCCGTGTACGAGCGGCAGGTGCTGGAGGACATCGTCGAGGTCGCGCGGCGCCACCATCTCATGCTGCTGTCCGATGAGATCTACGACCGGATCCTCTACGACGACGCCGAGCACGTCGCCACCGCGTCGCTTGCCCCTGATCTGGTCTGCATGACCTTCAACGGGCTGTCGAAGGCGTACCGGCTGGCCGGGTTCCGCTCCGGATGGATGGTGCTGTCGGGCCCGCGTGGTCACGCATCGTCCTATATCGAGGGGCTGAACATCCTCGCGAACATGCGGCTGTGCGCGAACGTGCCCGGGCAGTTCGCCACGCTCGCCGCGCTCGCCGAGGACGGCGGTGCGGGCGATCTCGTCCTGCCCGGCGGTCGACTGCGAGAGCAGCGGGATACGGTCGTCAAGCTGCTCAATGACATCCCGGGCGTGTCCTGTGTGCCACCGCGGGGCGCCCTCTACGCGTTTCCGCGACTCGACCCCGAGATCTATCCCATCCAGGACGACGAACGGTTCGTCTTCGACCTGCTGGCAGCCGAGAAGATCCTTCTCGTCCAGGGCACCGGTTTCAACTGGCCGCATCCCGACCATGTCCGGATCGTGACCCTGCCCTCGGTGGACGATCTGACCGACGCCGTCGGGCGGATCGACCGGTTCCTGGCCCGGTACAAGCAGAACTAGTCCTATCGACATCATCGACGAGGTTGTCCACAGGCAGACAGCACCCCGTGGACAACCTGTGGACAACTCACGCCGCGACCTGTGGGTCGCGCTCCTGCTCGCCGTCACCACCATCGGAGTGGAGATCGCGCTGCACGCCCGGATCGGGCGGCCGCTCTGGTACGACGAGCTCTGGCGCCCGCACTTCGCGGGCGAGCCCTGGTCGACGTTCTGGTCGGAGCTCAGGGCGGCAAACGCGCCGTCGTCGCTGGGGTCGATCGCGCTGACCCGGGTGACCGGCGACGTTCTCGGCTGGCACGCCTGGGCGCTGCGGACCGTCACGGCCGGGATCTGGCTGCCGGTGCTGGCCTCGGCCACCTTTCTGTCCGCGCGGCGCTTCGCCGGCGTCGTCCCTGCCGCGGGCGGCGCGGTCGCGGTGGCGCTGAGCGGCACCGTCGTCGACTCCGGCACCCAGCTCAAGCCGTACGTCCTCGAGGCGGTCGTCTCCCTCGCGGTGTTCGCCCTGTGGACGGCGCCCGGCGCACCGCTGCGGAATCGGACCGCGGCCGGCATCCTGGCCCTAGTCTCGCTGCCCGCCGTGTTCCTGCTGGTGCCATTGGCCGTGGGCGACCTCGTCCGCGACCGACGAACCAGCTGGCGGGCCGCGCCGGCGCTGCTGCTGGCCGGCGGGCATGCGCTGGTGTTCGTCGCTCACCAGTCCAGCCAGCGCGCGAGCCACTTCTGGGACGATCAGTTCCTCGCTGGACGCGGCGTCTTCGGCGGGGTGCGCTTCACGGCCGACCAGGCGCGCGCGATCCTCGGCGGTGCGCCACCCGGCATCGACCGTTACGACCCCAACCTCGTGCATTCTCTGCTTGAGGGTCACCGCATCGCCACGACCCTCGTGGGGTCGGCGACGGCCGTCGCCGTGCTCGCAGGCGCCCGGACGCTGCGCCGCCGGGCGGACGGCGCGACTCTGCTGTGGAGCCTGGTCGGCGCCGAGCTCTTCCAGCTCGCAGCGAGCGGCGGACGTTACTGGCCGTTCGGGGCGTGTCGGCCGAACCTGTTTCTGGTCCCGCTGCTGACCATCGTCGCGGCGGCCGGCGCGAGCGAGCTGGCCACCGCGGTCCGCCGACGCGGCGGTGCCGGCGGCGTCAGCAGCGTTGGCGTCAGCAGCGTTGGCGTCAGCAGCCGCGGTGGCGCGGGTGTCATCCGGGCGGCGAGTGTGCTCTGCCTCGCGGGTGTCGCGGCGACGCCGGTCTGCGCGGCCGCCGGGATCGGCACCATGTGGCGGGAACGCCACGAGGTGCGCCCGATCGAGGGCATGGTCCACGCCACGCTGGCCGTGCGCGCCGAGTACCGCCCGGGTGATGCCGTCGTCGTCGGCGGACGCCTCGCCCGGGCGGGCTGGCTGTACGGGATGGAGCTCAGCGGCGACGGTCCACAGCCCCCCCGCGCACGGGTGCCACGCTCGGCGACGACGTTCCTGAGCGCGATCGGTCGCGGCGGCGCGGAGCGGGCCGTGCGGGCCCGCCATCACCCGCCGCGGCGGGTCCTGCTGTTCGTCCTCGCCTACGACCGCCGGGGCACGACCGCGGAGCTCGCCGCCCTGCGCCACGGCGGGTGGTGCAAACACGGCGCCCGTTCGTTCCCGCTCACCGGGACGCTGTATGAGCTGGACCGCTGCACGATCACGGGGTCTGCGGGTTCGCGGTCGCCATCGGCTGACCGATGATCGCCGCCAGCGCGGCCCATTCCCGATCGCCATTCGCCAGCGAGGTGGCGACACGCTGCTGTAGGACGCCGACCTCGATGCGGGTGCCGTCGAACAGCTGGGCGCAGGAGGCCGCCGCCGCGGTGTAGTCACGGCCTCCTGCGTCGTAACGAACCCGCGCGCCGGAGGTGGGCGGCACCGGCGCGGTGATCGCCGCCGAGATGGCGGTATCGAGGACGGCGCAGGCGGGTTTCAGGGCTGCGCCGTCCTGCGCGGCGAGGTGACCTCGGACAGCGGCCACGTCCGTGGCCACCCGGATCCGTAGCCCCTCGCTGCCGTGGTACCAGGACGCCAGCTCCGCGGCGTCGTTCGCGGTGGAGACCGGGACGGCCGGTACAGCGACCGTCGGGGCGGGGGCCGAGGCGGGGGTGCTCGTGTGCGCGGCGCCGGTGCGCAGGCCGGCCGCCTGCTGCCCACCCCCGGTCAGGGCGGCCGCGGCGCCGCCGATGACCAGCGCGATCGCGCCGAGGATGGCGAGCCGGCTGCCAACGGTGTTCTGCAACGGGTCCGGCTCTCGCAGCCAACCCGGCCGGCTGCCCTGCCGCGCCATGCCGCTCCTCCGCCCGTCCGGCCCTGACTCTCGACGCAGCGCACAGGTTATGCCGCGAGAAGTGGCCGGCCGGCGCCGGGGGCGCTCAGCAGTTGATGAGCTCGGGCTTCTGGTTGAGCACCTGCGCCTCGCGGGAGATGAACTGCCGATACTGCTCCCCGCCAACCGCGTCGAGGCCGAACATCCCGACCCGGTGGCAGTTCTGGAACACGAGAGCCACACCGAAATGCCGCTCCAGCGCCGAACGGATGGACGTGCTGGCCATGGCCCGCAGCAGCTGGCCGCCTTCGGCGTCGGTGGGCGGCGTGCCGCCGAAGGCGGTGAAGTCGGAGCCGGCGGCGCGGGCCGGCCCGAGCTCGGCCGCGAGCCGTTCGACCAGCTCGTAGGCGAACGGCAGCGAGGTACGGACACAGTCCAGGAACGCATCGTCGGCCAGTTCGCCGGCACGCGCCGCCTCGACGAGCTGCGGAGTAACCGTGAGTGACATTGAAACCTCCAAGAGTGGTGGCGAGCCCGTCCCGCCGCGACCAACTCTTTCCGAAATGGATTTCATTGTCAATAATGCTGACCATGGGTGTGCCATCCGAGCCGGCCGAACGGCCCTGACAGCGTGCGAAGGTGAGAAAATGAGACCGTGAAGCAACCGGAGCCGCGAAAATGTCGCGGCTCGGCCGGGTCGATGGCATCTAGGATCTCTGTGGCCTCTCGGACCACAGGACAGACGCGGCGAAGGGAGTGTCGGTGAGCATCGCGGGGAACGAGGCCAGATCCAGCGACGTTGACCCGTCCCCGTGGCCGGACCCCGGCGCCGCCAGCCCAGCCACTTCCGCCAGCTCAGCCGCCTCCGCCAGCCCCGTGGCCCCCGTGGCCGGCCGCGGTAGCGCGGCGGCCCGCGGCGCGCCCGGTCGCGGCACGACGGTGCGTGCCACCCGGCAGGGTGACGCGGTGTGCGCCGCCCTCGCCGAGACCGACGCTTTCACCAGCGCCCAGGACCTGCACGCCCTGCTGCGCTCGCGGGGCGCCGCGGTCGGGCTGACCACCGTGTACCGCCATCTGCAGGTACTGGTGGACCGGGGCGAGGTCGACATGATCCGCCGCGACGACGGCGAGACCGTCTACCGGCGTTGCGCCACCGAGGCGCACCACCACCATCTCGTCTGCCGGGTCTGCGGGCGGACCGTGGAGATCGCCGGCCCGGAGATCGAGGTGTGGACCGCGGCGGTCGCCGACGCCGAGGGCTTCGTCGACGTCGAGCACACCGTGGAGATCTACGGCACGTGCGCCGGCTGCGCGACGGCACCGGCCGTGCCCTGAACCATCACGGGGCGGTGGCCGACAAGCCGGTGCAGCCCCGCAGCGCGTTCCAGCCGGCGAGGGCCTGACTGCCTGCGGCACCGCTCAGTGGCCGCGGCGCGCCGCCCACGATCCGGGCGGGCACCCAGGTGGCGGCGGTGACGGCCCGGCCGGCCACGGTCAGCTCCAGGACCCCCGACTCGGTGTTGGGCCCGGTACCAGACGAGTAGAAGACGAAGTTCCCCAGTCCGTAGTCGACGTAGACGCCGTCGCCGGTCCAGCCCGCCCCGAGCAGAACGTGGGCGTGGCTTCCGACGACGACGTCCGCCCCGGCCGCGGAAAGCCGAGGAACCAGGGAACGCTGCGTGTCGCTGGGACACTGCTGCTGTTCGACCCCCCAGTGCAGGAAGACGACGACGGTGTCGGCCCGCGCCCGTGCGGAGCGCACGGCGGCGACCAGCTTGTCGACCTCCTTCGCCGAGGCCAGGCCGGGCTTGTGCGGTCCGGCCGTCCAGGCGGGGATGAGCTCGTCGTCGAGAACCTGGGTCGCACCGATGACGGCGATGCGCTGCCCCTTCACCGTCGTCGTGTACGGGGCGAAGGCACTGGTGTCGTCCTCGCCGATGCCGATGACCGGGAAGTGCGCCGCACGGGCGTGGCGCAGCGAATCCCGCAGCCCGGTCAGGCCGTAGTCCATACCGTGGTTGTTCGCCATGGTCACGACGTCGATGCCGGCGGCCCGCACCGCGTCGAACGCGGTGGGCGGGGCGCGGAAGGTGAACTCCTTCGGCGCCGGGGTGCCGCCGTCGGTCACCGCGGTTTCCAGGTTCGAGACCGCGAGATCCGCGGCGGACAGGGTCGCCGAGATCGGCCCGATCGCCGTGGCGGGATCCGCCGCGAGGCGCTGGCCGGGCGTTCCGGCGAAGTGGATGTCACCACCGAACGCGATCGTGACCGGCTGCCCCGTCGGCCGCCGCGGGCCGTTCCCGACCGGGCTGGTCTGCGCCGCCGTACCCGAGCCTCCGGCCGCCCCCGGGGCCGCCTGGGAACCGGTCCCACCGGGGCGGGCCACCGCGGCGGTCCCGCCGGCCGGCGCGGGAGTTGGAGCCGCGTCGTCGCCGTAGGGCATCGAGCAGGCGACAAGCCCGACCAGTAGGACTCCGGCCGTGCCGAGAGCCAACCCCGCGGCTCCCGACCGCCGCCCGGTCAACCGCCGGCCGGTCAGCCGGCTCGCGAACTCCTCGCCCCCGCCCATGCCGCGTTCCTCCGTCCGACTCCCCGTCCGGCAAGCCTCGCCGACCAGGCCACGCCGGGCCAGTGGACGTCACAGGACTGACAGCTCCATGGGGCCGACAGCCGTTTACGGGACCACGACAGCCGTCACAGGGACGACAGCGCCGGCGCCAGCTCGCGCCACTGTCGGCGGGGCAGCCCACGGCGGTCGAAGTCCAGGACCTGCACGGCGACCTGGTCTGCGCCGGCGTCGAGATGCTCGGAGATCCGGCCGAGCAACACGTCCGGATCGCCCCAGGCAACGATCGTGTCGACGAGGCGGTCGGAACCCGCGCCGGCGAGGTCGTCGTCGTCGAACCCGAACCGGCGCAGGTTGGACGTGTAGTTCGGCAGCCGCAGGTAGGACCCGGTGTGCCGACGTGCCAGCTCCCGGGCCTGCTCGGGATCGGTGTGCAGGACGAACGCCTGCTCGGGGACGAGCAGCTTGTCCGGGCCGAGGATCTCCCGGGCCGCCGCGGTGTGCTCGGGTGGGACGAAGTAGGTGTGTGCGCCGTCGGCACGATCGCGGGCGAGGCCCAACATCTTCGGCCCGAGTGCCGCGAGAACCCGCGGCGGCAGTTCGGCCGGCGCCACCGCCCGGTACTGCTCCGCGGCCATCTGGTCCATCTCGTCGAGATAGGCGGCCATCTGCGCCAGCGGGCGGGTGTAGGGGGCACCTCGGATGTGCATCAGCTCGGCGTGGGAGACACCCAGCCCGAGCAGGAAGCGACCGGGAAACGCCTCCGCGAGGGCGAGCTGCGCGGCGGTCATCGTCAGCGGGTTGCGGGCGAGGATCTGCGCGATTCCGGTCGCGATCGTGATCCGCGAGGTGGCCGCGAGGGCAAGGCTCGCGGTGACCAGGACCTCCCGGCCCTTGACCTCACCGGTCCACAGCGTGGGATAGCCGAGTTCGTCGAGTTCGGTGATGGCCTCCCGGACGGCGGCGGCCGGGGAAAAGTCGAACTGCCCGCTCCAGACGCCGACCTTCCCGATGTCGCGGCGGGCCGGCGGGCGGGGCACGTCCTGCGCACTCGTCACCGCGACACCGTACCGACCCGGGCCGCCGACACCGACCCGGGCCGCCGACACCGACCCGGGCCGCCGACACCGGGCCGGGAGGCGTGAGCATCCGGCGCGGCGGGCTGACAGATCGGGTTGCCGGCCTCCGCCTGAGGTCTATCGTTGCGGGGTGTGACGGAGCTCATGCAGCTGCTCACTCCGGACGGTCATCGGATCACCGTCGCGTCCCGGGCCAGGGCGACGGAACTGGACGGGTCGCCCACGGCCGCGTGCGACTCCCGGTCGGACCCGCCGCCCGGTGCCGGGCTGCCGGCGGCCGACCCGGACAGCGGGCCCGGTGGCGGCGAACCCGCCACCGTCGACATCGACCTGCCCGCGTATGTCGCCGACCTCACCGACGACGAGCTCTTCGACCTGTACCGGGACATGGTGCTGGTCCGCCGCATGGACGAGGAGGCGACCAGCCTGCAGCGCCAGGGCGAGCTCGGGCTGTGGGCGAGCCTGCGGGGTCAGGAGGCGGCGCAGGTCGGATCCGGGCGGGCGCTCGGACCCGACGACATGGCGTTCCCGTCCTACCGCGAGCACGGCGTGGCCTGGTGCCGCGGGGTCGACCCGGCGGCGGTCCTGGCCATTTTCCGCGGGGTCAACCTCGGCGGCTGGGATCCGGCCGGGCACGGCTTCGCCCTCTACTCGATCGTCGTCGGTGCGCAGACGCTGCACGCCACCGGCTACGCGATGGGAATGGCCCAGGACCGCTCGCCCGGCGCCGCGATCGTCTACTTCGGGGATGGCGCGTCCAGCGAGGGGGACGCCAACGAGGCGTTCGGCTGGGCGAGCGTGTTCGCCGTCCCCCTGGTGTTCTTCTGCCAGAACAATCAGTGGGCCATCTCGGAGCCGGCCCGTCGGCAGAGCCGGACGGCGATCTTCCACCGGGCGGCCGGCTTCGGCTTCCCCGGCGTGCGCGTCGACGGCAACGACGTGCTGGCGTGCCTCGCCGTGACCCGATGGGCGCTGGCGACCGCGCGGGCCGGCCGCGGGCCGGTGCTCGTCGAGGCGGTGACCTATCGGATGGGCGCGCACACGACGGCCGACGACCCCACCCGCTATCGGTCATCGGCCGAGCTCGAGGCGTGGCACCAACGCGATCCGCTGGACCGGATGCGCACCTATCTTGCGGCCCGCGGCCTGCTCGCGCAGGAGCGTGACCGGCGCCTGGCCCTCGAGGCCGACACCTTCGCCCACGAGCTGCGCGCCCGCTGTACGGCGATGCCCGACCCGGATCCGACCAGCCTGTTCGACCATGTGCAGGTCACCGAGAATGGGCTGGTGGCGGCGCAGCGCTCGGCGTTCGCAGCGACGCTCGATCCGGGCGAGACGTGAGGGATGGGCTCGACATGGAGGGTGGACTCGTGGCGGGCAAGACGCACATATCTGGGGAGGCCTGGTGACCAGCGGAGCCGTCATCGCCGGCGAGCAGGCCGCCGACGTCGGTGGGGAGCAGACCGGCGAACCGGCCGGTCCCGTGCCGATCACCCTCGCGAAGGCGTTGAACCTGGGCCTGCGCTCGGCGATGGCGGCCGATCCGAAGGTAATCGTGATGGGCGAGGACGTCGGCACCCTCGGTGGCGTGTTCCGGGTGACCGACGGCCTACTGAAGGAGTTCGGGGAGGCCCGGGTCATCGACACGCCGCTGGCCGAGTCGGCGATCGTCGGGACCGCCATCGGGCTGGCCATGCGCGGCTACCGGCCGGTCTGCGAGATCCAGTTCGACGGCTTCGTCTACCCCGCGTTCGACCAGATCGTCAGCCAACTCGCCAAGCTGCACTACCGCTCCGCCGGGCGGATCCGGCTGCCGGTGACGATCCGCATCCCGTTCGGCGGCGGCATCGGCGCCGTCGAGCACCACAGCGAATCCCCGGAGGCGTACTTCTGCCACACCGCGGGGCTGAAGGTCGTCGCCTGCTCGAACCCGGCCGACGCCCATCAGATGATCCAGCAGGCGATCCGTTCCGACGACCCGGTCATCTTCCTGGAGCCGAAACGGCGGTACTGGGAGAAGGCGGTGGTGGACCCCGGTTCGCCGGGCGAGTCGTCCCCGAACGCGACCAGCGGCCTGCACAGCAGCACGGTGGTGCGCGCGGGCACCGACGCGACCCTGGTCGGCTACGGCCCGACGGTGCGGACCTGCCTGGACGCCGCCGAGGTCAGCGCGGCCGACGACGGCCGGTCGTTGGAAGTCGTCGACCTGCGTTCGCTGTCCCCCCTCGACCTCGAACCGGTGCTCGCCTCCGTCCGGCGGACCGGGCGGCTGGTTGTGGTGCACGAGGCGCCGTCGAACGTCTCGGTCTCCGCCGAGGTCGCCGCGCGTGTCACCGAGCAGGCGTTCTACTCGCTGGAGGCGCCGGTGCTGCGGGTCACCGGGTTCGACACCCCCTACCCGCCAGCCCGCCTCGAGGACCACTACCTGCCCGACGTCGACCGCATCCTCGACGCGGTCGACCGCTCCTTCGGCTACTGACCCGCCCGCGCTATCCGAACTGGGGTTTCCCGTGTCGCAGCGACAGTTCCGCCTCCCTGACCTGGGTGAGGGTCTGACCGACGCGGACGTCGTCCGCTGGCTCGTCCAGGTCGGCGACTCTGTCACGGTGAACCAGCCGCTCGTGGAGGTGGAGACCGCCAAGGCGGTCGTCGAGATCCCGAGTCCCTTCGCCGGGGTCCTGGTGGAGATTCACGGCGAGGCGGGCAGCACCGTGGCCGTCGGCACACCGCTGCTGACGATCCGGACGGCCGATGCCGGGCAGCCGGCCAATGCCGGGCAGCCGGCCGATGAGCCCGCGGCTGCGGCCCTCGCCCCGCCGGCGGCCACACCCGGCTCCGACGGCGGCACGGCCGGTGGCGGACGGCTGCCGGTTTCCCGCGACGCCGGTGCCGGCGAACGCGTGCCTGTGCTCGTCGGCTACGGGCCTCGCCAGGGTCAGCAGCGTCGTCGCAGCCCCCGCCGCCAGGCCGCCCCGGTGCCCGCCCACGGGAGCGGGCCGGGGCGGCCGGGCGGCGCGGTGCTCGCCAAGCCACCCGTGCGCAAGCTCGCCCGCGACCTTGGTGTCGATCTCGCCGGGATCGCCGGCACCGGCCCCGACGGCACGATCAGCCGGGACGACGTCCAGGCCGCCGTGCGCACCACCGCCCGGGCGGTGCCCGCACCGGTCCCGGCGGCGCAACCGATCGCACCGTCCGCCACCGTTGCGCTGGACGCGACGCTGCCCGCCCCCCGGCGAATCGGCGCGGTCCCGGCCGATTCGGCCTTTTCCACCACGACGGGGGCCTGGCACGTGCCCGTCACCGGGCTGCGGCGGTCGATGGCGCAGGCCATGGTCGCCAGCGTCACCGCCGCGCCGCACGTGACCGAGTTCCTCAGCGTCGACGTGAGCGCCACCATGGCCACGCGCGAACGCGTGGCGGCGCTGCCGGAATTCGCGGGCATCAAAGTCACGCCGCTTCTGTTCGTCGCCAAGGCCCTGCTCGTCGCCGCGCACCGGCATCCGATGATCAATTCTCGCTGGGTCGAGGACGCAGGTGCGGGCCGGGCGGAGATCCAGGTGCCCGACCTGGTGAACCTGGGCATCGCCGTGGCGGGCCCGCGCGGGCTCGTCGTGCCGAACATCCCCGACGCGGGCCGGCTCGATCTCGTCGGCCTCGCGCGGGCGCTGGCGGGGCTCACCGAGTCGGCCCGGGCGGACCGGCTCGACCCGGCGAATCTTCGCGGTGGGACCATCACCATCACCAACGTGGGGGTGCTCGGCGTCGACGTCGGAACGCCGATCCTGAACCCGCCGGAGGCCGCCATACTTGCTCTGGGTTCGATCCGTCCCATGCCCTGGGTGCATGACGGTCAGCTCACGGTGCGCACGGTGGTGCAGCTCGCCCTGTCCTTCGATCACCGCATCGTGGACGGGGAGCTCGGCGCCGCGGTGCTTGCGGATGTGGGCGCAATGCTGACGGATCCCACGCTCGCCCTCGCCTGGTCATGATCGACTCATCGGATCCACCAGCTCGCCACAAAGCACGCGAGAGGGGCGCACAACGGCGCACACTCGGCCCCCTGGTACGGTTGCGCCTCTGACCGGCTTCCGGCACAAAGAGGTGGAACCATGACGCGAGTGGAGGCACTTCAGGCCGCGGACGAGTTCGTCGCCAAGGTTCTGACCTCCGCCAGCTCCAGTGGCCGGTTCACCGGCACGCTGAACCTGGCTGAACGGGTCGACCTCACGCTCCGGGTGGCTCGGTTCCTCCTGGAAGGGCAGTCCTCCTCGGACACCGACGACCTGCTGAAGCGGGACATGCGCAACGAATTGGATCAGGCCTTCCCGCCGCTACGCACGTCCTGACGCCGGCCCCGGACGAACAAGCCGCCCGGGCCGGTCCCCCGAACCCGGATCACGGGCCGTTGGGAACCGGGCCAGGCGGCGGGCGGACCGGCCAGAAGATCGGTGCTCACCGCCGCGACGCGGCGCGCTCCTCGCTGCCGACGTGAACGACCGGCTGCGGCTCGGGGTCCGTCTCCGGGTGGCGCGAGGAGTTCAGCTTGCGGTCCTCTTCGGGCGTGAGGTCCGGCTCACGCCGGCGCGGCGCCTCGACCGGGGTGACCGGGTCCACGAGGACCGTGTCGTCGACCGAGATGGGAGTCGGCACGCCGCTCTCCACCGACTCCTCGACGATCTTCCGGCGCCACTGGTTCTGGTAGAGGGTGATGCCGAGGCCGATGGCGCTGACGAGCATCATGATGAGGCCCACCATGTCGAGGTCGAGCCCGGAGGGATCGGAGCGGACGGCGAAGGTGAGGATGGCACCGAGGGCGAAGAAGGCGAGGCTCAACGGGATTCCCATGCCCGCCCACCTACCCTCGAATCGCCCCAATACAACCCCGCCGGGACGGCAGTTGCCACGGACCGCGCGAGGCTTCCCGCGATCCGTGGCAACCCCCGTCGATCGCCGGGATCAGAACGCCTCCACCGGGAGATCCATGAGCCCGAGCCCGGTCGACTCGACCACGGCCCGGCGCGCCTTCAGCTCGGGCAGCACGTTCGCCGCGAACCAGCGACCCGCGGCCACCTTGCCCTGGTAGAAAGCCGTGTCCCGGCCGCTGCCCGCCTCGTTGCCGCCCGCCTCGTTGCCGCCCGTCTCGGCGAGGGCGCGCACCGCCACCTCCGCACCCCGCAACAGCAGCCAGCCGATGAGCACATCACCGATGCTGAGCAGCAGGCGGGTGGAGTTCAGGCCGACCTTGTAGACCTGCCGGGCGTCATCGGCGGCGCCGGTGAGGTAGCCGACGAGCGAACCCACCATCGCCTGGACGTCGTCCAGAGCCGCCCCCAACGCCTCCCGTTCGTACTGCAGTGCACCGTTGCCGGCCTCCGCCTTCACGAAGGTCTGGATCTCCCCCAGCACGGCGGTAAGCGCCTGCCCGCGATCCCGGACGATCTTCCGAAAGAACAGGTCCTGGCCCTGGATCGAGGTGGTGCCCTCGTAGAGGGTGTCGATCTTGGCGTCCCGGAGGTACTGCTCCATCGGATAGTCCTGCAGGTAGCCGGAGCCACCGAGAATCTGCAACGAGGTCGAGAGCAGCTCGTATGACCGCTCGGAACCGACACCCTTGACGACCGGCAGCAGCAGGTCGTTGATCCGGATCGCGAGTGCGTCACTCTCGCCGCGCGCCGCCGCCTGCGTCACCCGGTCCTGGAACGTCGCGGTGTACAGCACCAGCGAACGCATGCCCTCGGCGTACGCCTTCTGCAGCATGAGCATCCGGCGGACGTCGGGATGGTTGATGATCGCCACTCGGGGCGCGGTCTTGTCGGTGGACCGGGTGAGGTCGGCGCCCTGCACCCGGGTACGGGCGAAGTCGAGTGCGTTGAGGTAGCCCGACGACAGCGTGGCGATGGCCTTCGTGCCGACCATCATCCGGGCGTACTCGATTACCTGGAACATCTGCGCGATGCCCTCGTGCACGTCGCCGACCAGCCAACCGACCGCCGGGGTTCGCTCGCCGAAGCTCAGCTCGCAGGTCGCGGAGACCTTCAGGCCCATCTTCTTCTCGATGTTGGTGACGTACACGCCGTTGCGCTCCCCGGGCGCTCCGGTCGCCGGATCCGGCATGAACTTCGGCACGACGAACATCGACAGGCCCTTGGTGCCCGGACCGTTCCCTTCGGGCCGGGCCAGGACGAGGTGGAAGATGTTCTCCGGAACATCCCAGTCGCCGCTGGTGATGAACCGCTTGATGCCCTCGATGTGCCAGGTCCCGTCGGGCTGTTCGACCGCCCGCGTACGGCCGGCGCCGACATCGGACCCGGCGTCGGGCTCGGTGAGCACCATCGTCGCGCCCCAGTGCCGCTCGATGGCGAAACCGGCGAGCGTGCGTTGCCACTCGTTGCCCAGCCGGTGCAGGATCGCCGCGAAGGTCGGGCCGGCCATGTACATGAACACGGCCGGGTTCGCCCCGAGCAGCAGCTCGGCGGCGGCCCAGGCAACGGTCGGCGACGCGCCGAGCCCGCCAAGGTCCGTCGGGACGAACAGTCGCCACCATTCGCCGTCCTGGACCGCCAGGTAGGAGCGCTTGAAGGAATCGGGCAGGGTGACCAGGCCGGTGGCCTGGTCGAGCGTCGGCGGGTTGCGGTCGGCATCGGCGAACGACTCCGCGACGGGGCCGGTGGCCAGATGCTCCAGCTCGGCGAGCACCTGGTGCGCGGTCCCGGCGTCCATCTCCTCGAACGGAGCGGTACCGAGCGTGCGATCGACTCCGAACACCTCGAACAGGTTGAACTCGAGATCCCGCAGGTTGCTCCGGTAGTGGCCCATGAACGGCTCCTTTCCGGGAGCGCCGGGCGGCGCGCACCGCCGGGACCGGCTTGCTACTGGTGAGTACGGTGTTCCCATGCTACCCATGAGTAACCCGTTGACAAGTGGGACTTCGCAGTAAGGGAACCCACCAACCGGCGCGGATCACAGCAAGCACGGATGGGGCGATGTCCGGCACGTCTACCCTTGCCACCATGCGTGACGAGGCGACCCAGGAAGTACGGCTTGCGGTCGTCATGACCGGCGGCGCCAGCCTCGCCGTCTGGATGGGCGGGGTCGCCACCGAGATCAACCTGGCCACCAGCCCCGGGCACCCCCGCGCCGACGACGCCGACACCGCGGTCGCCGCCCGATACGCGCGGCTCACGGCCATCCTTGACGTCGAGCTCAGCGTGGACGTGCTCGCCGGGGCCTCCGCCGGCGGGATCAACGCGACCATGCTCGGCTTCGCGAACGCCCTGAACGGCGACCTCTCCCCACTGCGCGACCTGTGGCTGTCGCTGGGCTCGCTGAACACGCTCATGCGCACCCCGGACGAGAAGGCGTACCCGTCGCTGCTGCGGGGAGACGCGGCCGTGCTGCCCGCCCTGCACACCGCCCTCGGCGCCGTGGCCGGCACGACCGCGGCGCGCGGATCCACCATCGCCCGCCCGACCTCGGTGTTCGTGACGACGACGATCCTGCGGGGCGAGGTCGCCGAACACACGGACTCCCTCGGCGGCACGATGTACGACGTCGACTACCGCGGCCTGTTCGTGTTCAGCACGCCGGACCTCACCGATCCCGCGGCGATCCCCCGACTGGCGCTCTCCGCCCGGGCCAGCTCCGCGTTCCCAGGCGCCTTCGAGGCGGCCTACGTGCCGGTCGGGCACGCGCTCGACGAGACCCACCCGGACATGGCGCGTTACGTCAACTCCGCCCGTTCCTTCCATGCCTCCGACGGCGGGATCCTCGTCAACCGGCCGATCGGCCCGGCGTTGGCGGCCATCTTCGACCGCCCCGCCGAACGCCAGGTCCGCCGGGTGCTCACCTACGTCGTGCCCTCCCCCCGACCAACCCCGTCGACCCCCGACGAACGGCCTATCCCCGGCAAACGGCATATCCCCGACGAACGGCAGTCCCCCGGAACACGGCCGTCCCGCCGGGCACGGCTGTTCCGCGGAACACTGCGCGAACCGGAACGCGCGGCCAGCACGCCACCATCTCTGCCAGCACCCCCGCCACGGATACCTTCGGTGAGCAGCACCCTGCTTGGAGCGCTCGGCGCGGCGCTGAACCAGTCCATCGGCACAGACCTCACCGCGCTGCGCGAGCACAACGAGGCCGTCCGCGGTGCCCGGGCCGGTCGGCGGCGACTGCTGCGACTGGCTCCGGCGGGCACGACCCGGTTAGCCGACGACAGCGTCTACGACGCCTACCGACGCGGGGTGGCCGAACAGGTCGCGGCACCGGTCATCGAGGCACTCCTGCGCGTGCTCACCGACCGCTCGGACCTGCCGCACCCGCCGGACGCCGACGCGATGCGCACCGACGCCGCGGGCCGCGCCCGGATGACCAACGCCGCCGTCGGCGCCGTCCTGGAGACGCTGCCCGACCGGCTGCCGGGCGCCGGGGACATCGACGAGCTGTGGCGGCTCGGCCAGCCCGCGCTCGACGGCGTCCGGGGCATTCTCGTCTCCATGATCAATGAGGGGTACGTGTTGTGCCCCGAGCCCACCGAGCGGGCCCGCCTCGCCCGGCTCGCCGCGGCCGTACATGACGCCGCACTGGCCGCCGGCGCGCGCGGGCCGGCTTCGCTCTACACCTCGTCGCCGCGGCCGGGTGTGATCACGACGGTCAGCGGGACCCTGGCCGCGATGCCCGGGGCGCCGCTGCTCGACGTCATCGAAATGGCCACCCGCCGGTGGCTGCGCATCGATCTCGCGGGGGCGGCGAGTCCGGCGGGGCAGCCGGAGTCCGGCTGGGCGTCCCTCGCACCGGTCGTCGGCGAGCTGCGCGGTGAGATCGCCGCCCTCGTCCGTCGCTGGACGCCGCCTACGCCACCCCCGGTCGGGCCCGGCATCCGGCCGGCGGGGCTCAGCGTCGGGCAACGCCGTGCGCTCGCCGCCCACACACTCACCGACTTCGTCCACTACCTGCCCACGGCCGGCGCGGATGCCCTGATCGCCCTGCTCGACCTGCACCTGGTCGAACGCGCCACGACCGGGAACCTGCTGGACCAGCCGGTCGAACTCGTCCAGATCAGCGCTGACCTTCCCACCGCCCTCGACCCCACCCGCTGCCTGGCCGAAGACAAGGTCACGGGCCTGCAATTGGGCAACTTCGGCGCGTTCGCGAAGTCCTCCTGGCGAGCCAACGACTGGATGTGGGGGCGACTCGACGGCGCCGGCTGGCTCGTGCGCATCCTGCTCGACCCGCGTCGACTCGTGTTGCGGCGGGACCTCGCTGTGCCCACCGGTCCCCCAGGCGACCCAGGCAGCCCGAGCAGCCCGGGCGGTGTCGCCAACGTGGGCCGGATCGCCGGCACCGCTGCACTGGCCCGGCGAGGCTGGCTGGTCTCGCTCGTCGACGACCTCGCTGAGGTCGCAGGCACCCCCGCCCCGCAGGACGCGCTCGACGAACTCGCCTTCCTCACCGATCCGGACGCGCCGGTGCCACCAAGCCTGCCGGTCACGGCCACCTGGGTGGCCGCCGGGATCCAGCGGGACATCGCCGCCAAGGAACTCGTCGGCCTCGCCCGAGCCATCCGCCAGGACAACGGCTCCGGCCTCGATCCGCGACCCACCGCCGACTTCCTCGCCGCTGTCGACCGCGCGCTCGCCCCCGAACCGAACAACACCACCCCGCCCACCAGCGCATCTCCGGCCCCGGGGGTCGGGGAGACAAGGACGGGGGCTTCCGGCGGCACGGAGGTGATCTCGCTGGCGGCGGCCGCAGCCGCCCGGGTCGCGGCATCGCAGCGCGCCGCGGCGAGGCCAGCAGCCGGGGTTGAACCACCGCCCGCCGCCTCCGCACCGCCGCGGCCGCCCGGCCTCAGCGGGGTGCCGGTGGCGCCGGGAATGCTGGCGCCGCGAGCCGTGGACGACGTGCTGCGGGCCTGCCACGTCCCGGCGGAACGCCTCACCGACCCGGCGCAGGGCCCGATCCTCGTCACCGCCCTGGCCCAGATCATCGCCGTGGTCACCGCCTGGGTCGCCTCGATGCGGATCCTGCCGCGGCCCGCGCGGCCGGCGGCATTCGTGGTGCGTATCGCGGCACGGCTGGCCTACGAGCTGGTCCGGGACGTATCCCAGCGCCGGCGACGGGTGGTGATCGGCCTGGGGGTGGCGCTGGTGGTTCTGGGGGTGGCCGGTGGACTGGTCGGTTCCGGCG
>NZ_JAMPTM010000649.1 GCF_025403375.1 Frankia gtarii | reverse complement strand
GACGGGCTGCTGCGGCACCGCCGGCTCGTCCTTCTCCGCCGTGGCAGTCGCCTGCGGCTTACCGGCCGAGACGGTCACGGCGTCGTTGCCCGCCTGGTCGCCGGCCGGCTCGTCGGCAGCCGGCTCGACCGGCACAGCCACTACGTCCGGCACAGCCGCGACAGCTGACTCGTCCGCCGTAGCCGACTCGTCCACCACGACCGATTCACCCGCCGCCACCAGCACAGCCGCGACAGCCGGTTCCTCCACGACAGCCGGCACAGCCGCGTCAGCCGGCTCGTTCGCCGTAGCCGGCTCGTCCTGCACGGCACCCGCGGGCTCGACGGGCTGCTGCGGCACCGCCGGCTCGTCCTTCTCCGCCGTGGCAGTCGCCTGCGGCTT
>NZ_JAMPTM010000648.1 GCF_025403375.1 Frankia gtarii | reverse complement strand
GCGCGCGACCCCGCCGCACCATTCGAGCAACTCGAACAGCCGGAGCGACCTGTTGCTCCAAATTTTGGATGCGCTGCTGAGGCCTATCGTAATCGAGGTGCCCCCTTCCAGAGCGGTGCCGAACACGTGGCCGCGATGGTAAAGGCGAGCATCGCCGGGTCGGATCGCCTCGTCGGCTCGCGGACCCGTGATCATGCGGTACGACTCGGTCGTGCTGGACTGCTGGCGGTTGCGCATGCCGACGTTGAAGAACCGCGCGTTCTCCAAACCCTTCAGCGCGCGGTTCAGGATCTCGAACTGCAGGATGCTGGGATCATAGCCGACCATGCCCGCGACCACGCGTTGGTAGAGCCCGTCGCTGCGCTTGGACGCGCACACGAAC
>NZ_JAMPTM010000647.1 GCF_025403375.1 Frankia gtarii | reverse complement strand
CCCCTCGATGGGCATCTTCCAGGGAGTCCACGGCCGGTGGCGGTGGAAATGCCACGCCTGCGGCGAAGGCGGAACCGCCATCGACCTGCTCATGGCCGGCGCCGGCATGAACGTGCGAGACGCGCTCCTGCACCTCGCCGACCGGGCCGGCATTCCCGCAGTCCAGCATCTCGCCGAGGTCCATCCCCGCCGAACCTCCCAGCCCACCCCGAGACCAGCGGCCGAACGGCCTGCCGCGGTGAGTCCGGCAATCGGCGAGCTCGTCGCCGCTGCCGCTGATCTCCTCTGGCGACCAATCGGCGGTGGAGCGCTCCGCTACCTGCACAGCCGCGGCTTCACCGACCGGCTCCTCGCCGCGAACCGCATCGGCTTCGATCCTGGAC
>NZ_JAMPTM010000646.1 GCF_025403375.1 Frankia gtarii | reverse complement strand
ACGCATGTCATCAAAGCGCCCGCAGCGACGATGACCCAACGATAAGAAACACTCATGGCTTCATAACCTCCATGCCGACAGAGTGATCGCGACGCATGCGGCAAGCCTACCGCAGTTAGCGCCTGCGATCTAAAGACGTTTGGGCGATTGCGATTTCGACAGCGCGCTCACATCTTTTTTCGCCGCACGATGTGGCCGCTAAAGCGTGCGAAACATCACCAATGCGGCGACGTAACCCTCGGTGGGATGAAGGAAGACACCAGGAAGCCGGCCGACGATATCGAAGCCGAGAGATTGCCACAGCGCCACCGCACGCTCATTGCTGCTGACGACGAAATTGAACTGCATCGCCCGAAAGCCCCGCAAGCGGGCATGGTCCAGGGAA
>NZ_JAMPTM010000645.1 GCF_025403375.1 Frankia gtarii | reverse complement strand
TAAGAGACAGGTGCCGCGCCGGGCCACCTTGCGGAGCTGGATCATGCGGCCGACGCCGGGGATCGCGACGAGAAGCGCGCCGGCGATCGCCGAGAACAGCATCGCCACGGCGAGCGGGATCGACCCGTGCGCGCCGAGGTAGGACAGCTTCACGTCGTCCTGGTTCTGCAGGATGAAGATCAGTAGGAGGATGAGGACGAGCGCGAACAGCAGCAGCGTCGTCCAGACCCGGCTGGTGCGCGTCGCCGGGATGTGCGTCCGCTCGGTGCGCCCGTTCCGTCCCAGGCCCCGCCGTTGCCTGCCCGGGTCGATCGTCGGTGATCCCGGGTCGGTCGTCGGTGCGGTCGGTGACCGCGGCGCGGTGGTGGTCGGCGGCGGGTAAGCGG
>NZ_JAMPTM010000644.1 GCF_025403375.1 Frankia gtarii | reverse complement strand
GCAATGGGCGCACCCGATCTATTGCCCACATGTAAAAACTTCCCGGCTGGAACGACACGACTTCCTTATGCTTTTTATGGATATGAAAACCGATAAACTCCGGATGATGGATCGGCGTCAGGCCATAGGCCGGATCATAGATGCGCGTGGCCTCCTTGCCGACCCAGTAATAGAAATTTTCCTGCGGCGCGGCATCCTTGAAAATCCCGTATTTGCGGGCGAGGCGTGAGATACCGTCATTGCCAAAGACTGTAATGCCAATGGAGGCGGGCGTTACTTCCTTGTGGATCAATCGATAGTAAAGCGGACGCAATTTGCCTCTGCGCAGACCCACCCAGGTCGGCAGCGGATCGGTCGCGGCCATGTAATCCTCGAATTCATGAATAATCGGAT
>NZ_JAMPTM010000643.1 GCF_025403375.1 Frankia gtarii | reverse complement strand
CGGTGAAGACGATGGTCCAGCCGTCGTGGTGGACCTGGCGGTGGTGGTGGCCGCAGAGCAGGGTGAGGTTGTGCAGGGCGGTGACCCCGCCGTGTGTCCAGTGGGTGACGTGGTGTGCTTCGCACCAGGAGGGTGGCCGGTCGCAGCCGGGGAAGCTGCATCCTCGGTCGCGGGCTACGAGCGCGCGGCGTAGCTGTGGGGGGACGACCCGGGTGGATCGTCCGACGTCGAGGGGGATTCCGGCGGGGTCGAGGATGATCCGGCTGATTTCGGCGTCGCAGCTGAGTCGGGCGAGGACGCTGCGGGGGAGCGGCAGTCCCCAGATGGTCAGGGCGGGTTGGGTGCCGGTGGCGAGCAGGGTGTTCCAGTCGATGGTGACGGTCAGATGTGGGC
>NZ_JAMPTM010000642.1 GCF_025403375.1 Frankia gtarii | reverse complement strand
CCCCGCCACCGGCCGGGCAGCTTCGAGAGGACAAGCAGTGGACCCGACAAGGCTGCGGATCGTCACCCCAGCCGGCGAGACCGTCCTATCGCCCGACCGCGAGCACGTCGTCGGCCGCGGCCGGGACTGCGACGTCGTCATCGCCGACGGCCGGGTCTCCCGCCGCCACCTGCGGCTGGAGCCCAGCGACGCCGGCTGGCTAGCCCGCGACATCAGCTCCAACGGCATCTGGGTCGACGGCACCCGCTCCGCCACCGTCGCGCTCACCGGCGGCGAGGTCCGGGTGCACATCGGCGCCACAAACGGCCCACTCGTCATCCTGATCCCGCCGCCGGCGCCCCGCCCGGCCGCCCCACCCGCTGCCCCGGACGTCGCCGACCAGGAGACAGTCCTCGCC
>NZ_JAMPTM010000641.1 GCF_025403375.1 Frankia gtarii | reverse complement strand
TCCGGGAACAGCCGCAGGCGCTCCAGCTCCCAGTCGCCGAACTCGGCGTGCATCGTCAGGATCTGGACGGCCGCCCGGCGGTCCGTGCCCGGCGGCATGTACAGCTTCTGGTATTCCAGCTCGACCCCAGCCAAAGCGACCTGACCTCGACGTAGTGGACGATTCGACGTTGTGAACGGTGGGACGTTGTGAACGGTGGGGCGTTACCGGCGGTGGGGGGTTACCGGCGGTGGGAGGTCGCGGACGGTGCCTCGCCGCGGGCCGGGCACGTCACGTGGATGGGCGGATATCCCGTCAAGGTGGGGGCAGGGTCACCGTACGGTCCGACCACGTTAACCCTCCCGGTACCTCCCGCATGTGTCTGCGGCGGGGTGGGGGCCCGGTTGTTACAGGTTCGTAC
>NZ_JAMPTM010000640.1 GCF_025403375.1 Frankia gtarii | reverse complement strand
GCCTCACTGGCCGCTTGAAAACCCCCCTCCAAGCACGCGCGTTCGTGTATGCCAGCACCAGCGGGGTCTACGGCGATGCGGGCGGTGCCTGGGTCGACGAATCCCGCCCCGTGAAACCGCGCACCGCGCGTGCACAACGCCGCGTCGCCGCCGAACGCCGCGTGCGCTGGTTCGGTGCGGGCGGCGCTTGGCGCACGTCGATTTTGCGTATTCCCCGCATCTATGCAGCGGACCGGCTGCCCGTTGCCCGGCTCGAACGCGGAACGCCCGCGTTGCGCGCGCAGGACGATGTCTACACCAACCACATCCACGCCGATGACCTGGCCCGCGCGGTCATTGCCGCGCTGTTCCGGGGGAGACCGCAGCGCATCGTGCATGCCACAGACGCATCGGAGCTGCGC